>DATCEL010000308.1:0-7368 GCA_036510115.1 Caulobacteraceae bacterium | reverse complement strand
GAGGCCTATTTCACCAGCCTCGGCAGTCGCGGCCTCGCGCCATCCACCGCCGCCCGCCGGCGCGCCGCCGTGCGCCAGTTCTACCGGTTCGTGATCGGTGAAGGCTGGCGGCCGGACGATCCCTCGCGCCGGGTCGCGGCGCCGCGTCTGGGTCGACCGCTGCCCAGGATATTGTCGCGCGAGGAGATGGAGCGGTTGATCGCCGCCGCTCTCGGCGCCGGGGAAGCGGCCGGCGCCCGGCTGGCGGCCATGGTTGAGCTCGCCTATGCGTCCGGTTTGCGCGTCTCGGAGCTGACCTCGCTAACTCTGGCTTCCGTCGCTGGCGACCCGGCCTATCTGATCGTCAAGGGCAAGGGCGGCAAAGAGCGTTTGGCGCCTCTGGGCGAGCGGGCGCGGGAGGCGGTCAAAGCCTATCTCCAGCATCGAAGCGCCTTCGCGGGCGGTGGCGGCAAAGCCAGCCCCTGGCTGTTCCCGTCGCGCGGTCGCGCCGGGCGACTGACGCCGCGCCGGTTTGCCCAACTGCTCGGCCAGGCCGCCGTGGGCGCGGGCATCGATCCGCGGCGGGTGAGCCCGCACGTGTTGCGTCACGCCTTCGCCACCCATCTGCTCGAGGGCGGCGCGGACCTCCGCGTCGTGCAGACCCTGCTGGGTCATTCCGACATCGCCACCACCCAGATCTACACTCACGTGACCCAGGATCGCCTGGCCGAGGTCGTCCGCACGCGCCACCCGCTCGCGCGTCGAGGCGGGCCCGGATGAGAACGCCACGCGCCTTCCTCAGCCGCTGGCCGCCGGCGCCATCCTTGCCCGCCCCGGCCTTCCCGCCTAGGGTCGCACGCTATTCCGATCCGGGGCAGCATCCAAGGACGTGATGGCGGCGCACTATCTGGAATTCGAGCGGCCGATCGCCGATCTCGAAGCCAAGATCGATGAGCTCTCCAAGCTCTCCGAAACCAGTGGTCACGGCGCCTTCGACGCCGAGATCGCGGCCATGCGCGCGCGCGTCGGCGATCTGCGCGTCGAGACCTACGCCCATCTCGACGCCTGGCAGAAGACCCAGATCGCCCGCCACCCCGAGCGGCCGCATTTCGTCGACTATCTCGGCGGCCTCATCGAGGAGTTCGTGGAGTTGCGTGGCGACCGCACCTTCGCCGACGACCAGGCGATCCTGGGGGGCCTCGGAAGGTTTCGCGGCCGTCCCGTAGTGGTGATCGGTCAGGAGAAGGGTCACGACACCACCACGCGGATCAAGCACAACTTCGGCGCCGCGCGACCGGAGGGCTACCGCAAGGCGATCCGACTGATGGACCTCGCCGAACAGTTCAACCTTGCCGTCCTGTCGTTCGTCGATACCGGCGGGGCCTATCCCGGGATCGGCAGCGAAGAGCGCGGTGTAGCCGAGGCCATCGCCCGCGGCACCGAGCGGTGCATGACGCTTGGCGTGCCGATGATCGCCACGATCACCGGCGAAGGCATGAGCGGGGGCGCGATCGGCATCGCCGCGGCAAACCGCGTGCTGATCCTGGAGCACGCCATCTATGCGGTGATCTCGCCGGAGGGCTGCGCCTCGATCCTGCTGCGGGACCGGGCCCTGGCCGAGGGCGCGGCCAAGGCGATGAAGATCACCGCCGAAGATTTGCTGGCGCTGAAGATCGTCGATCGCATCGTCGAAGAGCCGGTGGGCGGGGCTCACGCCGATCCCGGCCTCGCCATCAGCCGAGTTGGCGACGCCGTGGAGGCGGAGCTCAAGGCCCTGTCCGGCCTGTCGCCCGACGCCCTTCGCGAGCAGCGGGCGCAGCGGTTCTACGCCATCGGGCGAGGATAGGCAGGGGCGCGGGCGAGCGCAACTAACCGGTGATCTCGTCGAGACCGGAACGCAAGCGGTCAACCGCCGGCTGGCCCAACGCTCGCTCCAGACTGTCATGGCACCGGCGCCAGATCGGAATCGCTTCGTTCAACAGCGCACGGCCGTCGTCGGTGAGAACCAGGCGGCGACCTCGCCGGTCGGTCGGATCAGTGCAAACATCCACCAGCCCGCGTCGCGTCAAGGGTTTGAGGGCCGCGGTGAGGGTCGTCCTGTCGAGACCGAGGCGAGCGGCGACGTCGGTCACGCGGGGCGGCGGCGCCTGATTGACCGCGCTCAGAAGCGAGAACTGGCCGCTGGTCAGGTCTAGGGGGCGCAGCGCCTTGTCGAATTGACGCGCCAGACTCCGCGCCACCCGTTGAGCGGTCAGGCACAGACAGGCAACGCGAATGAAATGGTTGGTCTCGAGCGAATCGGAGGTTGACACGACTTATTATGTTGATACCAACTCATGACTGTCAAGCCCGTGCTGGGTGATCCCGGAGGAGAAGTCACATGAACGCCGTCACCCGCACCGATGCCGTGCCCACCCAGGCCAAAGCCAAGGGCGGGGCGACCGTCTATCTCCACGTCGATGGCGCGGCCAAGGCCGCGGACTTTTATAGTCAGGCTTTCGGCGCCGAACTCGCCGCGATGAATCCGCTCGATGAGAACGGCCGCACCATGCACGTCCACCTCTACGTCAACGGATCGAGCGTGATGCTGAGCGACTACTATCCCGAACATGGCCACGCCAAACAGACGCCCGCAGGGTTCACGATGATCCTTCACGTCGATGACATCGATCGCTGGTACAAGCGGGCAGTGGATGCCGGCGCGACCGTTGGCCAGCCGGTGACCGAGATGTTCTGGGGCGACCGCTATGGGTCGGTGAAGGACCCCTACGGGTTCGAGTGGGCGATGAATCAGGCCAAGGCCGGCTAACCAGGAGAACGCCATGACCACGACCGGAAAATTTAGCTGGTACGAGCTGATGACCACCGACACCGCCGCGGCGGTCGCCTTCTATGAGAAGGTCGTCGGCTGGAAAAGCGAGGCCATGGGCCAAACTCCCGACGGCTCGCCTTACACCGTTTTAAGCACGGCCGAGGGCGGCATCGCGGGCCTGATGAAGATGGAGGGCATGCCGCCAGCGTGGCTCGGCTACGTATCGGTGGACGACGTCGACGACTACGCGAAGCGTTTCGAGGCGGCGGGCGGCCAGATCCACCGCGCCCCGGGTGACATTCCGGGCATCGGCCGCTTCAGCGTTGTTGCCGATCCGCAAGGCGCGGGGATCATCCTGTTCAAGGCGCTGCCGCGGGCGGACGGGGCCGAGCCGCCGTCGCTCGACACCCCCGGCTATTTCTCCTGGCGCGAGCTGATGACCACCGACGGACCCTCGGCCGTGGACTTCTATGCGAAGATGTTCGGCTGGGAAAAATCGACCGCCCACGACATGGGGCCGATGGGCGTCTATCAGCTCTTCGCCTACGACGGGGCCGACCGAGGCGGCATCATGACCCGGTCGGCGCAGATGCCGGTCTCGCATTGGGGCTACTACGTCCGCGTCGATGGCGCGGGCGCGGCCATCGAGCGGCTGAAGGCGGCTGGCGGAACGGTGGTCAACGGCCCGATGCAGGTGCCGACCGGCGAATGGGTCGTCCAGGCTCAGGATCCGCAGGGCGCTCACTTCGGACTGAATAGCTGGAAAGCCTGATTGACCCAGTCCCCGTGAAAAAGGCTATGTGCTCGCCGACAAGCCCCAAACGGAAGGACGCCCGTGTCCCAGATCAAGGCCAACGGCCTCAGCTTCGAATATGACATCACCGGCAAGGCGGGCGACGAGCCCATCCTGCTGATTATGGGCCTGGGCGGCCAGATGACTTTGTGGCGAGACGCCTTCGTGGCCAAGCTCGCCGCCCGCGGCTACCGCGTCATCCGCTTCGACAACCGCGACATCGGTCTCTCGGAGAAGCTCGACGCCCTGGGACCGCCGGACATGGGCGCGGTTCTGGCCGCCTGGGCCGAGGGCCGCCTTGCCCCCGCGCCGTACAACCTCTCCGACATGGCCGCCGACGCGGCGGCGCTGCTGACCGCGCTCGGCGTCGATCGCGCGCACATCGTCGGCGCCTCCATGGGCGGCATGATCGCCCAGCTGGTGGCCGCCGACCATCCCGAGAAGACCCTCTCGCTGACCTCGATCATGTCGACCACCGGTAACCGCGCCCTGCCGCCGGCCAAGCCCGAGGCCATGGCGGCGCTCAACACCCCCGCCCCAGACCCCGCCAAGGACATGGAGGGCTATCTCGCCAACGTCGTCGCCTCGTCCAAGGTCATCGGCTCGCCCGGCTATCCGCCGGACGAGGCTGACCAACGCGCCTTCGCCGTGAGTAACGTGCGGCGCAGCTACCATCCGGTGGGTTTCCTTCGCCAATATGCGGCGGTGCTGGCGTCGCCCGACCGGCGACCCAAACTGGCGACCATTGAGGTTCCGACCATGGTCATCCACGGGGAGGACGACGCCCTGGTGCCGGTGGAGGGCGGTCGCGACACCGCGGCCAATATCCCCGGCGCGGAGCTGGTGACCATCCCCGGCATGGGCCACGACGTGCCGCCGGCGCTTTACGATCAGATCATCGACGCCATCGTCCGCGTGGCGGAAAAGGCCAAGACGACGGCCTGACCTGGTCGCCTGTCCGCGGGCTCGCCTATTCCGCCGCCGCGACCTTCGGCTTGAACGGCTCGGGGACGCGGCTGGCGCCCTGAAAGGCGAGCATCCAGCCGGGATACTCGGGTGGTAGTTCGCTCGCCGCGTCCAACCGCGCGACCTCTTCGGCCGTCAGCTCCAGGTCGGCGGCGGCGAGATTGTCGTCGAGTTGTTCCACGGTCTTGGCGCCGATGATGATGCTCATCACGTGGCTCTTGGCCAGCAGCCAGGCGAGAGCCACGCGCGCCACCGAGACCCCGTGCGCCTCGCCGACCGCGCGCATTTCGGCGACGCACTTCCAGGCGCGATCGCGGTCCACCGGCGGGAAGTCGAAGCTCGCCCGGCGGGCGTCGTTCGGCGACGTGCTGTCTGGACCGAACTTGCCCGAAAGCAGGCCGCCGGCGAGCGGCGACCAGACCATCAGGCCCAGGCGCTCGGCCGAGATCATCGGCGCGAGTTCGCGTTCGAGGTCGCGCCCGGCGATGGAATAGTAGGCTTGCAGAGTCTCGAAGCGCGCCCAGCGACGCTCATCGGCGAGCGTCACCGCCTTGGCGATCTTCCACGCCGACCAGTTCGACACTCCGACGTAGCGCACGAGTCCCTCGCGGACGAGATCGTCGAGGGCGCGCAGCGTCTCCTCAATCGGGGTCACCGTGTCGTTTCCATGGATTTGGTACAGATCGATGTGGTCGGTCTGCAACCGCTCGAGGCTGCCCTTGACGCTGTCCATGATGTGGCCGCGCGAAGCGCCGGCGTCGTTGGGTTTCGGCCCCATGCGGCCATGCGTCTTGGTGGCGACGACGACGTCACTGCGCTTCACGCCGAGGTTCTTGAAGGCGTGGCCGAGGCGCCGTTCGCTCTCGCCGAACGAATAGATGTCGGCGGTGTCGAAGAAATTCACGCCGGCCGCCAGCGATCGCGAGACGATGTCATCGACGACCGTTTGGTCGAGAGAGCCGATCGCCTTCCAAATGCCGGCGTCCGCGCCGCCGCCGAAGGTCATGGTCCCCAGACAGATTTCCGAGACATAGAGGCCGGTGCGGCCAAGCTGATTGTATTTCATGGCGTCGACTCCCTCGCTGCGCGTCTCGCACTTAGGCGCGCGCCGCGGCGGGTGAAAGGCCCCACGACCGGCGCAAACGCGGCGCTACGAACCTCGCCCTCGACTTAGCGCGTCACCGGCGGAATCAGGGCGTCCAGGCGCATCCCCGCCGTGCGCGCCGCGGCTGTACGGCCCAGCCGGCTGTCGGCGTCCTCAAGCAGTAGCAAGAGCCTTGGCTCATAGCGGTCGAGGGGGCCGGAAAGGTCGGCCGCCGCCGCCGACCACCGAGCCCGCGCCTCCGCCACGCGGCCGAGCGCCGCCAGATCGTCGCCGGTCTGCAACCGGGCGCGGTCGAGCAGCCAGCGCGCGTCGGTGTTGACCCCCACGGGAGGGTCAGCCTCCAGCTTGGCCAGCGCCGCGCCTTCGGTGGTCAGGGCGCCGGCATGGTCGCCCTGGCGCGCGCTGAGCGCCGCCCCCAGAAGGCTGGCGCGCGAATCGATCGCCCGCCAGGTCTGGGTCGGCGGCCCGTGCGCCAGGTCGGCGACAACCACGGCTTGGGCGCGCTTCTGGCAAGCGCCGGCCTCTGGCAGATGGTTCGCCGACAGCAGCGCCTCGCCGAGATCGACTTCAGCCATGGCGACCTCGCTGGCCAGGTCCATGTCGTCGGGTCGGATGGCGCGCAGCGCCTCGGCGCGGGTGGCGGCGGTCCGGTAGTCGGTCAGGGCGGTGGCCAAGTCGCCACCCATCAAGTCTATGCGGGCGACGGCGCGCAGGGCGGGGATGGTCGAGAAGCTGGCCTTGCTCAGCGTCGGGTCGCGCGCCAACAGCGAGGCGTAGAGCGCCAGTTGGGCGCGCCGGTGGGCGCGCGCCTCAGCGAGGTGGCCCTCCTTCTCCAGGCCGTCAGCCAGCCAGGCGTAGGACTGGCCCAAGGCCAGGACGTCATCGACGTCGGCCGGATGCTCGAGCGCGAGCGCGCGGCGGATGACCAGCGAGGCCCCGAACGCCTGCACGGCGGCGCTGTCGCGTCCTTCGACGAGATAGAGCGCGCCCAGGGAGTTTTGCGCATAGGCGACCTCAAGGCGCCAATCGTCGCGCCCCGGCGCCAGTCGGGTCAGCCGGGTGGCGAGCGCCAAGTAGTTGCGGAGCGCGGCCTCGGCCCGCGCCGACTGCCCTCGCTCATAGGCGAGCTCGCCGACGTAAAACACGCTCTGGGCGTGGTCGAACACCCGCTGGCCGTCATTGGGCGCCCGCGCCAGCTGCTCGGCCGTGGTCGCCGCGGCGGCTTCGTAGGCGCGCGACGCCTCGGCCATCTGGCCGCGCTGCTCGTTGATCTGGCCCATCAGGCGCAGGGCGTCGGCGCGTTGGCTGAGCGAGCGGGCGTCCAGGCTCGCCGGATCCTGGCGGGCGTAATAGTCGAGCGTGCGCGGACCGATGCCGTCCATGAGATCGAGCCGCCCGGCGCGGTCGAGCCGTTTGTCGAGATCGCCGAGCATGAAGCCGATCAGGCCCTCGGCTTCCCCCCGCTGGCGGACGGCCTCGTTGCGCGCCAGCAGGGCTGCCCCCGCGAGCGCGGTCATCACCGCCGCGCCGGCCAAGCTGGCGCCGGCGAGAACGCCGAACCGCCGCGCCCGACGCTGAGCGTCGCGCCGGGCCAGTTCATCCAGGCCGACGCCGAGCATGCCGGCGACGAGTTTGAGCTTGGCCGCGCGGCGGCCGTCCCCTTCGGGACGAAGATCGGCGGCGATCGGCTCGGAGCGGGCGGCGCCGCCCGCC
>DATCEL010000307.1:0-2147 GCA_036510115.1 Caulobacteraceae bacterium | reverse complement strand
CCCGTGGAGGCGGTATTTGACGATCGGCATGGGCGCTTTGCTCTAGCGCAAATTCACGTCGATATCCGGGGCGGCCGTCCCAGGCCCATGCGCCAAAGTACGGGATGGCCGTCGAACTGATGCTTCAGCGCCCCGGCGACGTGGAGCGTCAGGTTGATGAGCACGATCCAGATCAGGATGTAGACGTGGATGTGGGCAAGGCCGTGGCGCATGGACTTGGATGGCGGCGAGCCCAGCACCGCGCCGACACCCGGCAGATGCGGCCAAGGCAGACCCCAGAAGCCAATCGGTCCCGATCCCAGCGACACGATCGCCCAGCCAGTCAGCGGCAGGGCCAGCAGCAGCAGATAGAAGAGGAAATGGGTCGAACGGGCGAGGATGCGCTCCCAGAGCGCCATTTCCGGCGGCAGGGGCGGGGCCCTGTGGGTCAGCCTCACCCCGATTCTGACCAGGACCAGAAGCAGAATGGTCAGGCCGAGCGAGATGTGGATGGTGCGAATCTGCGCTTGAGCGGGGGAGTGATCCTTCAGGACCTCGTTCATGTACCAGCCGAGGCAGAGTTGGACGACGATCATCAGGGCAATGATCCAGTGGAGCCAGACCGTCACGGCGTCGTAGCGGCGGTTGGCGTCGGTCGATTGGCTGGCGGTCATTGCCCCGTCCCTGTTGTTGTCGAGCCAGAGGAGCCTAACGCGCCGCGCTTCGATTCGTTCGCGCCGTATCGGCCGCGGCCAGCGGCAGGGCGTCGTCGACAAGATGCATGAGCACTCGCCCCGGCTCCTCCGCGTAGATCATGTGGGCGGAATTCTCGAACCAGACGAAGCGTTTGCTGGGCGCTCTCAGCGCCTCGAACCAACGCCGCACGGGGGCGGTCGGCGTGGCGTAGTCATACCGCCCGGCGAAGATCACCACCGGGCACCGGAGCCGCGTCAGCCCCCTGAAATCGGTCGCCGCCAGGTCGGGCAGGAGCGTCGGAAAAGAGAACGCGCTGCCCTCGTCGATGGCCTTGAAGTCGGCTTCGGAATAGTCCGGCGACAGCTTTTCGGCGTTCTCCCAATAGTCATAGCTCGTCCGGCCGCGGGTCAGGCCGCCGAAGCGCACCAGCCATTTGCGATCCACGTCGATCTTGGCGCGCGTCCGCTCGTCGGGATATGGCGCGATCGCCTCAAGCTCCTTCACCGCCTCGGCGTTTCCAGCCTTTCTCGCCTGATCGAGAGTCCAGGCGTAGCCAATCGCCTCGCCCTCGCGCATGTCGATGATCTGGCCGACGCCGATGTAGGCGTACAGCCAGTCGGGCCGGCGTTTGGCGAGCTCGAGTCCGACCGCCGTGCCCCAGGAGTGGGCCATGACGAAGATCTTCTTCTTGCCGTAGGTGGAGCGCAGCCACGCCGTGAGCGCCTCGGCGTCCTCGACGATCCGCTCCTTGCTCATGGTGGGCGCCACCTTGGCCGGATCGTTCAGCTCATAGGTCTTGCCGGCCCCGCGCTGGTCCCACTCGACCACGGTAAAATAGTCGGTCCAGGGCGCCTCGAAGAGATAGCGGTTGGGCAGATCCGGCGCCGCCGGGCCGCCGTGGATGACCAGCAGGATCGGATTGCGCCGGTCGCGCCCGCGCACGGTGATCCACTGGCGGATGCCGCCGATCTCGACCGCCTTGGCCTCGTCGATCCCGTTCGGCGAGACGATCTTGCCGTATTCGGCGAGGATGGCGTGAGGATCCGGCGGTGGCGCCGCGGCCCAGGCGGGCAGGGTCGCCGCCAGGGCGACGGCGAGGGCTCCGACGAAGGCTTTCATCCGTCGCGTTCTAGAGTCTGGCGCCCGCGCCCGTCCAGCACCGCCGCGCGATACGCGCCTGCCACAGACAGAGCAGAGGTGCGACGCCCAGTTCCATGACCAGGGCCCAGCGCATGCGGCCCGGGTCGCCGACGAACGCCATGCCGCCCAGACGCGCCAAACCGCCGATGACCACCATCACGGTCAGGGCGCGAATGATGGTTCCGCGCCGATCCACGGCCGGGACGCAGCCCCAGAAGACCAAGCCGAGCCCCAGCAGCAGGCCGGAGAGATAGCGCATGTGACTGTCGGCGGCTACGCCCGGCCACGCGCCGAAAGCGGCCGCGCCCCAGATAACCCCGCCGCCGCCCGCG
>DATCEL010000306.1:0-2136 GCA_036510115.1 Caulobacteraceae bacterium | reverse complement strand
TCTTGACGATGACCTATGTGGTGGTGGTGTTTTCGATTGTCGTGCAGGGGTTGACGTTCAGGCGGCTCCTGGCGCCGGGGCCGTCGTGATATCCACGGCGCATGCCTAACCTTGCTTGTCCGATCTTTTCGCGGGTCCGTTCCCAGGTTGCTTCGCAAGCGGCTTCGCGGCGCGCCGCGGTGATTCTCCTCGGCGGTCTGGCCGTCGCCGGTTGCGTGATCCCGCCCGGGGCGGCCACCATTCCCGCGTCGGGCGCGGCCGGCCAGCGGCGCGCCAGCATGACCTCGGCCCGCAAAAAGGGCGAGAACCCTTTTCAGGACGCCTACTGGGTGCTCGATCCCGATTCCAACGCCCACCGCACGGCCGAGCAGTGGCGCGCCACCCGCCCGGCCGACGCGGCCGCGCTGGACAAGATCGCCGGCCAGCCGGCCGCCGCCTGGATGGGCAACTGGTTTCCGCAGATCGAGCTGGCGGTGAAGACCTACGTCTGGAGCCGCACGCGCGCCGGCGGCCTGCCGGTCATGATCCTCTACAACCTGCCGTTTCGGGATTGCGGCGGCTACTCGGCCGGCGGTGCCGGATCGATCGCCGGCTATCACACCTGGATCGACGGCGTCGCGAAGGGGATCGGCTCGCGGCGGGCGGTGGTGGTCCTGGAGCCGGACGGCCTGCCGCTCATGAGCAAGTGCCTGGACGCCAAACGGCGTGACGAACGGGTGGCCATGATTCGCTACGCGGTCGAGAAGCTGACGGCGCTGCCGGGCGCGGCGGTCTACCTCGACGCCGGCCACTCGGCCTGGCTCACCGCCGCGGAGATCGCGCCGCGCCTGAAGGCGGCGGGGATCGATCTGGCCGACGGCTTCTCGCTCAACGTCTCGAATTACCAGGCCACGCCCGATCTCCTGAAGTACGGCCACCAGATCTCCGCGTTGCTGGGCGGCAAGCACTTCATCATCGACACCAGCCGCAACGGCAACGGCGCGCCGCAAGGGCTCGGCCCGGACGACGAACGGGCTTGGTGCAACCCCGACGGCCGGGCGCTGGGAACACCGCCCACCATCAACACGGGCGATCCGCTCTGCGACGCCTTCTACTGGCTCAAACCGCCCGGCGAATCGGACGGACGCTGCAACAAAGGCCCCGCCGCGGGCAGCTGGTGGCCCCAGAAGGCGCTCGAGATGGCCCGCGCCGCGAAGTGGTGACGAGAGTGGCCGCGCGCCAACGGGGGCCGCTCAGCCGTAGCGGAGGCGATCGAGATCCTCGCCCAGATCGATCTCCTCGATGATGTCGACCACCAGCTCTTGGAAGGCTTCCGGCGGCAGGCCCAGCCCGGCGCCGACCGCCCGCAGGTGCTCGTCCTCCGCAAAGTCGATCTCGCCGTCCGCGCCGTGAACGACCGCTACCAGCTCGAGCAGGCGGTGTTTGAGCTCGTCGGGATCGGCGGCGAAGGCGGCGACCGTCGCGGCCCGATCGAACTTTTGCGGATCGAACTCGTCGACCCGGAAATCGATGTCCATGGGGAGCGCCTGGACGTCGAGGATCTCGCGCAGCAAGCGTTTGACCATCGGCTTCTCTTCGCCCTCCAGCCGCTCGTCGGCGTAGGCGGCGTCCATCAGCAGGTCGGCGACGAGGGGTAGGCGATCTTTCATGGTCATGTGGTTCCCGCGATCTCCCGCCCGCCAGGCCTAGCTGTCAAGCCCACCGGAGCCGGCGACAGACGGCCACCATCCTAAAGTCGCGGCCGAACCCACCGATGAAAAAATCATGACCAGAGCGCTGTTGTCCGCACTCCTGCTGGCGATCCCGATCCTGACTTCGGTCATCCTCGCGAAGCGCGGCGGCCATCCGAGCGTCGGCTAGCCAAGTCGGCAGCATGCTGCGCCGCGGCTAAAAGCCGGGCTGGGCCTCGCCAAGCCGATTGGCATTGGGGCGAAGGTGGATTACTGTAGGCGCGGCATGGACCAGGCGCCGGCTGAGAGTGATCAGCAGAGTCAGGCTTCTGCCTTGTCCGCATCGTGGGCGGCCTGGGAGAAATACTACAAAGACGCCTCACGTCGCCGGCGCCAGCGCGGCAGCGGGCACGAGATGATTCGTGAGGCCAAGCGACGCCGGCTGCTTCGCGAGCGACTGGGCCTG
>DATCEL010000305.1:0-2652 GCA_036510115.1 Caulobacteraceae bacterium | reverse complement strand
CGCATGGCCTCGGCGCGCATGGCCTGGGCCAGCTCATCGTCGGAGACGACGACCTCGTGCTTGCGGCCGATCTCGGCCAAAACGAGGCCCAGCCGGACGCGGCGCTCGGCTATTCTGCGATACTCGACCTTCAGCTGGTCTTCCGACTTGCCCTCGTCTTCCGGCGAAGGCCCGCCCTCGGCCTGGTCGGCGAGGACCTGGGTCCAGATCACCTCGAACTCGGCCTCGACCATCCGCGGCGGCAGGGCGAAGTCGTGGCCGGTGTCGAGCGCGTCCAACAGCGCGCGCTTCAGCCGGTAGCGCGAAGCCTGGCTGTATTCGCCTTCCAGCTGGGTCTTGAGCGCGGCCTTCAGCGCGGCCAGGTCGGCCATGCCAAGCCGTTTGGCGAACTCGTCGTCCAGCGCAGCCTCGACCGGGGCCTGCACCTCTTTGACCACGACGTCGAACTCAGCGTCCTTGTCGCGCAGCTTGGCCACCGGATAGTCGGCCGGGAAGGTCACCTTGACCGTCGCCTTGGCGCCGGGCGCGAGGCCGATCAGCTGCTCTTCGAAACCGGGGATGAACTGGCCGCCGCCGAGCACCAGGCGCGCATCGTCGGCCTGGCCGCCCTCGAACGCCTCGCCGTCGACCCGGCCGGCGAAATCGATGACCATCTGGTCGCCGGTCTGGGCCTTCACGGCCTTGCCCGTGCGGGGTTCATAGGTGCGGGCCTGCTGGGCCAGGTCGGCCAGGGCCGCGTCGACGTCTTTTTCGGTCGGTTCGTGGATCGGCCGTTCCAGCTTCAGCGTCGCCGCGTCGATCGGCTCGAACTCCGGCATCACCTCGACCGCGAGCTCGTAGGAAAGGTCGGCTTCGCCGGCCAGCACCTTCTCCATGTCGGACTCGGGCGTCAGGTCCGGCTGCGAAGCCACGCGCAATTGGTTGTCTTCCAGCACCTTCTGGCTGGTTTCGCTCAGCGTCTGCTCCACCACCTCGCCCATCAGCGAGCGGCCATAGATGCGGCGCACATGGGCGGCCGGCACCTTACCGGGGCGGAAGCCTTTCAGGTTGAGCTGCGGCGCGATCTCGGCGATGCGCGCTTCCAGCTTCTGGCCCAGCTCCTTGGCGGAAATCGATACGTCGTAGACGCGGCTGAGGCCTTCGCCCGATTTTTCAACGATCTGCATCGACATCTCAAACTTCCGGAAGAGAACGAGCGCCGCCATGGCGCTATGGCCCAAAACGTAAGCCGCCGCCGAAGATACGGCGGCGGGAAACGCGCGCCCTTATGTCATGCGCACAGCGTCGGTCCAAGCGCAAAGCACTGTGGTGCGGATGAGAGGACTCGAACCTCCACGGGTCACCCCGCTAGAACCTAAATCTAGTGCGTCTACCAGTTCCGCCACATCCGCTCAGCGCATGGGCGCTCTAAGCGGTTTCAGTGGGTGGGGGCAAGGTCTCTGGCCGCGGCGCTGGCGCTTTGATGCGATTGTCGGGTTGCGGTTGTTCTGCTTGATAGAGGTCGTGGCAGTGCTCGACGACGCGCTGAAGCAGTTGAATAAATCGCCTCCGCTCGCTCTCGGATAGCGCTGCCAACGCTTCCCGATTGACCTCCTCGGCGGCCGCGACCGCGGCTGGCAGCGCCGCTTCGGCCTTGGCGGTCGGGACGATCGTCTGAGATCTTGCATCCAGGGGATGGGCGCGGCGCAGGATCAGACCGTCACGCTCCATGCGCGATAGGGTGTTCGTCATAGTCCCCTGTTCGACGTCAAGGCGTCGAACCAGGTCGCGTTGCGTGAGGTTTGCGGTCTGCGCAACTTCCAACAATACAGAAAACTGGGCGGGCGCGATCCCCATCGGCGCGATCCGGCGGTGGAAGGCGCCCGTCACGAGGCGCGCCAATCGAGTGGCGAGATACCCGGCAGAATCGGCGCGAACGAAGGCCACGTCGCCCTCCATCTATATAGCGTGCTTTACATATTCAAGAGCATGCTATATAACTCGCTTACAACAGGCTCTTCAAGACCAATCGCCGCGGGTCGTCGAAAGGCGCTTCTCGCCGAGGTCGATTGGGCCGGGGCGAATACGTCAACACGAGGGATCGGGAGACAGAGCATGGCGGACATCGTTGTCGTCCACGGCGGTTGGGCCGGGGGATGGGCATGGAAGAAAATGCGGCCGCTTTTGGCGACGCTTGGTCATACGCTCTGGGCCCCTACCCTCACCGGACTCGGCGAGCGGGCGCATCTGGCCAATCCGTCCACCAACCTTGAGACTCACATCCAGGACGTTGTTGCCGCGATCGAAATTGAGTATCTGCGATCCGTCGTCCTGGTCGGCCACAGCTCCAGCGGTCTCGTCGCAGCGGGGACGGCTGACCGCCTGCGCGAACGCATCGAGCAGATCGTCTATCTTGACGCCTATGTTCCGCGCGACGGCGACTGCCTCTTCGATCTGCTTGGACTTCCGGCGCAAGCTCTGCGTGGCATCGAGGCGAACGCCATTGAAGGATGGAAAATACCGCCTCGGGACATGCCCCCCGACACATCACCCGAAGATCTGGCGTGGGCGACGCCTCGGCGTCTGCCCCAACCGATCAGGACGTTCGATACGCCAGTTCGGCTGCGGCCCGGCGAACTCGAAATCCCAAAGCACTACATCTACTGCTCACGA
>DATCEL010000304.1:0-2505 GCA_036510115.1 Caulobacteraceae bacterium | reverse complement strand
GGGCCAGCTCGAGGACGCGCGACGTCAGTCCGACGTGCTCCAGATGTAGCTTCAGCTCCTGGTCCGCCCGGTAGTAGGTCGCGTAGGTTCGTCGGACTTGCGCGGCGACCTCCTGCCGCCGCGCCCGCGACGTGTCTCGCGCGCTGCCAGCTTCTTCGGCGGCGGCGCGGTCGCGCGCATCGAGCGTCCCCCAGGCGGGGAACGTCTGCCGCACACCGAGCATCAGCGTCTGCGCGCTGTCGAGTGCGTAGGGCCGCGACAGCGGAACGCCCCATTGCTCATACTTGAGCTCGAGATCTGGAAGCCGTGAGGCCGCCCGGCCACGCGCTTCGGCTGCCGCCGACCGGGCCTGATCCTCCGCCACGTCACGATTCCGATCGAGCGCGACGCGCAAGATCGTTTGTAAGTGCGCTGTTCGTTCCAGCTCGGCGTCGTCCGCCGCCGGCATCGATCGGCGCGACGAAGAGGTGGTGACTGCGCCATCCCCGCAATCGGTTTGTGCCCGGGCGCGCGATCCCAGCAATGACGTCAGCAGAAAGATCGATGCAAGACCTACGAATCTCATGAACGGCTCCTGGAGAAAGACGAAACGGCCTGGCATGGGAGACGGACTGCGCGCGCGGATGCGCGGCGCAGGGGCTCACGGCCGAACGCCCTCAGGCGGGCACGTCACGTCTGGGCGCCAGACGGCCCAGGGACGTTTCCCGGCATCCGCTGCGCCGAACCGATTCGGCGGGCAGAGGTCAGCGCTCGGCGCCCACGCTCAGATCAGAAACGCTTGCTTCAGAAGAACGATCGGCCGGCCCTGACGGGGAGGGCCGTGCGCGTGCCAGGTCAAGCCGGAGCGATTGGGCTCGGCGAGAGGAGCGGCGATCGGAAGGACCGCGAGGAACGACGCCGGTGCGACCACCAGATCGATGGCCCGCTGGTCGCACTCGACGACCGGCCGTTGGTTGACGGATAGCTCGCGATCGCAGCAGCCCTGGGCCTTCACGACCGGCCCCGGGTCTGGCGTCTGCTCGCCCTGTGGGCAGCAACACGCCGGCCTGAGGTGCCCGTCGATGCGGCACCGAAGCATCATCTGACCGGGCAGATAGACCACCAGCAGCAGCAGCGGCGCGAGCGCCACCACTTTCTTCCAGACGGAAAATCGCCGGGAACCCATCCGGCCTACAGCCTCCGCTATAGGCTCAACCCTGTCAAATCCGGAAATTGGCTCACTTGGTCGTCAGCAAATTGGACGGATCGGCGACGGGAGATTCGACATAGAGATCCTTGAATTCCTCGACCATGCCGGGCGTATGAACCTGCAGCGCGAGCGGCGCCATTCGGCCGGCTGTGGGGTCTGTCGATGCGAGCGCCGGTGCTGACGGTGCTATGGCTGCTTGTCCGGGCGTTCCGATTGTTCCCGACAGCGGCGGCTCGGTGGCCGTTGGCAGCAATACGGTGGGAATCCACGGCTCTTGGTTTGTCTACAGCGACTGCACCGATCTGAAGGGCGTCAACTGCGCGATGGTGATCAGCCCGGCCGCGAGTAGTTTCCCGAACATCGGCGGCAAAATGTGTACGTCCGGCCGGACGTCAGACGCGGCGGGCGCCTGGGGCGCCGGCATCGCTCTCGAATTGAGCGACGGGCCGCCGCAACAACCGTACGACACCACGGCCCACGGTGTTCGAGGCTTCTGTTTTCAACTCACCGGCGCGACCATTCCTTCAACGACAATTCGCGTCGCGTTTCCGACCAAAGACAACAACGACAACGCCTATTTCGAATCCGTAAGCACGCCAGGGACGCACACCGTTCTGTTCTCCGACATTGCACAGGGATCCTGGGTCACCACGAAGACCGACTTCGAGCCCACGAAAGTCATGCTCATTCAGTTCCAGATTCCGTCCTCGACCACCACACCAGTCCCATGGGACTTCTGCGTCGAGGGGCTGACTGCGCTCACGAACTAAAGACCAATCGGCGCCTCTCCGAAGGACCGAGCGTCCGCGACGACACATCACGTCTGACGGCCGAACGTGGCGGTCTCGACGAAGAGCCGACCCGGCGCGCCCGACGGTCGGGTACGGCCGCGCAGCCTACGGCCCGGCGACCAGCGCCAGTGCCGACTCGAGCTCGCCGCGGGCGTGGCCGTCGCCGCGGCGAATGGAGGCTTCGATCCCGCGCTCGAAGGTCTCGCGGGCAGCGGCCCGATCGCCCAGCGCCAGGTGGGTGTTGCCCGCGTGCAGGTAAGCCGCCACGTAGTCGGCGTGGTCGCGCATGAGCGCGGCGAACTCGTCGCGCGCCTCGGTCAGCTGATCGCCGTTCTTGTACTCCAGCGCCAGCGCGTAGCGGGGGAACGGATCGTCCGGATGTCCGACGATGAAAGTCCGCAGGGAGTCGATGCGCGACATGGGCAACCGTCAGACGCGCTGCAGGCGCCGCTGCGGGCCGGGAATTTCCCCTTCGACCGGCGAGATGTGATTTTGGGCGTCGACGTGGACGACCTTGGGCACCCA
>DATCEL010000303.1:0-2339 GCA_036510115.1 Caulobacteraceae bacterium | reverse complement strand
GAGCGTCCCCTGACGCGCGCCATGGAGATCATCCTCTGTCCGATCCGACGATTCCGTTGAAGCACCGCCGTTCCCGCATTGCCGCCCTCGCCGCCTTCTGCGGGCGGCGCGCGCCCCTGGTGGCGGCGATCGGCCTGGTCCTGGGCCTCGCCGCGCTCCTCTACGCCGCATCGCACTTTTCGATGACCACCGACACCGACAGGCTGCTCTCCAAGACCTTGCCCTGGCGCCAGCGCGAGAGCGCCTTCAACGCCCTCTTCCAGCCGGCCGGCGACCAGATCGTCATCGTCGTCGATGGGGCCACGCCGGAACTGGCCGAGGCGGCCGCCGCGTCGCTGGCGGGAGGGCTGAAAGGCCGGACCGATCTTTTCCGCGACGTGAGCCGTCCCGACGCCGGAGCGTTCTTCCAGCGCAACGGCCTGCTCTACGAGCCGCTCGCCGATGTGCGCGCCAATCTGAACGCGCTGGTCGCCGCCCAGCCGTTCCTGGGGCCGCTGGCCGCCGATCCCAGTCTGCGCGGCCTGATGGGCGCGCTGTCGACGGCCCTCCAGGGCGTCACCGCGGGCCAGGCGTCGCTCGGCGAGCTTGACCCTCCGATCGCCCGGCTCGCCGACACTCTGGAGAAGATCCGGGCCGGGCGGCCGGCCTATTTCTCGTGGACCACGCTGATCTCGGGCAAGGCCGCCGATCCTCGCGCCCTGCGCCATATCGTTCTGGCGACGCCGGTGCTGGATTTCGCCCGCCTGCAGCCGGGCGCGGGGCCCAGCGACTTCATCCGCGCCCAGGCGCGCCGGCTTGGCCTCGACGCCGCCCACGGCGTGGTCGTGCGGCTGACCGGCGCGCCGGTCCTGCAGGACGAGGAGTTCGCCACCCTGGCCGAGCGCGCGCCCCTCATCGCCGTCCTGGCCCTCACCGCCATCGTGATCATGCTGCGCCTGGCGGTCCGCTCAAAGCGCCTGATCGGCGCCATCCTTGCGACCACCGCGATCGGCCTGGCGGCGGCCAGCGCCGTGGGGCTGATCGTCTTCCACCGCTTCAACGTCATCTCGGTCGCCTTCATCCCGCTCTTCGTGGGCCTGGGGATCGATTTTGGCATCCAGTTCACCGTCCGCTTTCGCGCCGAACAGGCCGCCGGGATGCCGATCGGCGAGGCCCTGGCGGCGTCGGGGGCCGGGATGGGCCGCTCCCTCGCCCTGGCGGCGACGGCGATCGCGGCCGGATTCCTCGCCTTCGCGCCCACCGCCTATGTCGGCGTCTCGCAATTGGGAATCATCGCCGGCCTGGGCATGTTTATCGCCCTGGCGCTCAACCTCACCGTCCTGCCGGCCTTCATCGCCCTCTTGCGCCCTTCGCCCAAAGCCGACTCGGCGCATCCGGCGCGGCTGGAGCGGCTGGACGGTTTCATCCTCGGCCATCGCCGCGCCGTGGTGGCGACCGGCGCCCTCGCCGCCCTCGCCTGCGCCGCCCTGCTGCCGTGGCTGCGCTTCGACTTCAACCCCTTGCATCTGAAGAGCGTGCGCTCGCAGTCGGTCGCGACCCTGCTCGATCTGATGAAGGATCCCGAGCAGTCGCCCAACACCGTCGAAATCGTCCGCCCTTCCCTCGCCTCGGTCGACGCCCTGGCCTCCCGCGTCGCGCGCTTGCCCCAGGTGGCCGAGACGCGCACCCTCGCGAGCTTCGTCCCCACCGATCAGCCGGCAAAGCTGGCGGCCATCGCCGACGCCGCCAATCTCCTCGATCTCACCCTCGATCCGCTGGCCGTGCAGCCGCCGCCGAGCGACGCCGAAGTTTCGGCTTCGATGCGGAAGACCGCCGCCGATCTTCGAGGCGCCGCGGGGGCGTCGGCCACGACGAGCGCTCAGACGGCGCGGCGCCTGGCGAGATCGCTCGATTGGCTGGCGACCGCCGCTCCGGCTCTGCGCGCCCAAACCGCTCGCGTGCTGATGCCCGGCCTCGCCGTGGTGCTCGATCAGACCCGGCGCGCCCTCCAGGCCGCCCCCGTCACCCTGGACTCCCTGCCCGGCGATCTGAAGCGCGACTGGCTCGCCCCGGATGCGCGGGCGCGGCTGTCGGTCATTCCGAAGGGCGATTCCAACGACAACGCCGTGCTGACCGCCTTCATCGACGCGGTGACGCCGCTGGCCCCGGACGCAACCGGCGCGCCCATCGACACCCTCGACGGCGGGCGGACCGTCGCGGGCGCGTTCGCCGAGGCCGGAGCGCTCTCCTTCGTCGCCATCACCCTGTTGCTATTCGCCGTCCTGCGGCGGGTGCGGGACGTGGCCATCACCATGGCCCCGATCGTGCTGACGGGCCTGCTGACCCTGGGAACGTGCGTC
>DATCEL010000302.1:0-5568 GCA_036510115.1 Caulobacteraceae bacterium | reverse complement strand
GCCGCCCTCGCCTCACCGGGGGGATCTTGAACGGCTGTGGCCGGGGGGAAATCGACGGACAATTGGTCATCCGGGCCATCCGCCGCGTCGCGATGGCGCGCTTTCAAGAGCTGGCGGCCGCGCGCTGCGCCAGTCTCGGAAAGGAGATGCCGGCCCTGTCACTGACCGATGCGCGCAGTCGCTGGGGATCGTGTACGCCGCCGACGCGAGGGCGGCCGGGATCCATACGCCTGTCCTGGCGGCTGGCCCTCGCGCCACTCGAGGTGGCCGACTATGTGGTCGCGCACGAATGCGCCCATCTCGTCGAGCCCAATCATGGCCCCCGTTTCTGGGCGCTTGTCCGCGACCTCGTCGGCGATCCCACGCCTCACCGCGACTTTCTTCGCCGCGAGGGGGTGGCCCTGCATGGTTTCGGGCGCGCGAACGGAAATGTCCTATAGAGGCTGGCACACGCTAGATTCGGGGGATGGATGGAAGCCGCGCTCGTCGTCGAGGGGGTGACTAAGCGCTACGGTGCGTTCACGGCGGTCGACGATCTCAGTTTCACGCTGGGGGCCGGCAAGATATTGGGATTTCTGGGTCCCAACGGCGCTGGCAAGACGACCACCGTGCGCATGATCCTGGGCCTTGTCGCACCCACCGCCGGGCGCGTGACCGTGCTTGGCGAGGCCGACCCTGCGCGCGTTCGCGACCGAATCGGCTTCCTTCCCGAAGAGCGCGGTCTCTATCGACGGATGAGCCCGGTGCGCGCCATCGCCTTTCTCGCCAGCCTCAAAGGCCTGTCCACCGCCGAGGGCCGCCGAAGGGCTCGCGAGTTGCTCGCGGCGCAGGGCATGGCCGAGTACGCCGACAAGCCCATCCGCTCCCTCAGCAAGGGCTTGGCGCAGAAGGTGCAAATCCTCTCCACGCTCGCGCACCGGCCGGGGCTGGTCATCCTCGACGAGCCGTTCTCGGGTCTCGACCCGGCCAACCAGCAGGCCCTCGAGGAACTCATCCGCGACATCGCCGCCCGGGGTGCGACGGTGATCTTTTCGACACACGTCATGCAGCATGCCGAGCGCCTCTGCGACCAGGTATTGCTGATGGCGCGTGGGCGAAAGGTATTCGACGGCACGGTCGAGGCGGCGCGGGCGGCCGCTCCCAGGACCCTGCTGCTGGAGGGTAAATTTCAAGCCTCCGACCTGGCCGATCTGCCCGGCGTGGCTGATCTGTCCGCAGAAACCATTGAGTCGGATGCGATCCGGGTCAACGCGGCTCTCATCGCCGGCGCGCCGGCGCAGGACACCTTGCGCGAGGCCTTCGCCCGGGGTCTCGACATTCGACGTTTTGAACTGCGGGAACCCCATTTGCACGATGCCTTCCTCGTGCTCACCGGCGGAGGAACTCTCCAACAATGATCCGTCTCCTGAGGATCGCTCGGCGCGAATACCTCGCCTATGTCCGCACACCGGGCTTTTGGCTGTCACTGCTGCTTCTGCCGGTGGGCCTTTCGACAATTGTCATCGCTCCCATGGTCATGCAGCGCTCGGCGCCGACGCCGAGGATCGCCATCGTCGACTTCACCGGCGAAGGATTGGCCAAGGTGCTGAATTCGGCGCTCACCGTGCGCGCCGACGGCGACAAACCGCAGGCGGTGATCGTGACCGCTCCCGATGCGCCGTACGCCAGCCCGGCCGATGCCGAGAAGCGACTGGCGCCCTATCTCGCCGGCCGCCGCCTGTTGCCTTCGGGAGCGCGGCTTGACGCCGTGGCCGTGCTGCGCCCGGCCGGCGACACTGTGGCGGTTGATTTCTGGAGTCGGACCATCGCCAACGGCGGCGTCGAGCAGACCGTGGGCGCGGCTGTGGAAGGGGCGATCCGACGCGATCGGCTCAGGTCCCTGGGCCTCGACCCCAACACCCTCGCTCGGGTCGAGAGCCTCAGTCCGGTGGTGTCGCTGTTCTCACCCCAAGCCATCACCGGCAAGGTTTCGCTCGAAGATCGCCTGCCGGGCTTCGCCGGCCTGGCCATGGGCATGCTGTTGTGGATGGTGGTGCTGACGGGCGCCGGCATGCTGCTCAATAGCGTCATGGAGGAAAAAACCAGCCGGATCATCGAGGTGTTGCTCTCGTCGGCCTCGGTGCCCGAGATCATGGGCGGCAAGATTCTCGGCGTCGCCTGCGTCACCGGCACGATCCTCGCCTTCTGGATGTCGATCGCCGGGGTGGTGATCGCGCTGCGCTCTCCGTCTCTGGCCGGCGAAGTCATCGGCGTGTTCATGAGCCACGCTCGATGGGCCTATTTCGCCCTCTATTTCGTCGGCGGCTATCTGATGTTCGCGACTTTGTATGTGACTATTGGCGCCTTCTGCGAGACGACGCGCGAGGCGCAGACTCTTTTGGGGCCGATGATGATCGTGATGAGCGTTCCGCCGCTTTTCATGAGCCAGGCGATCGCCCACCCGGACGCGCCGCTGTTGCGCTCGCTGACCTGGGTCCCGCTGTTCACGCCGTTCATGATGGCCGCCCGGGCGGCGAGCAACCCACCGCTCTGGGAAATCCTGGGCACGGCAGCGATGATGTTCGCGGTCACCGGCTTCGAGCTATGGGTCGCCGTGCCAGCGTTCAAGTCCGGCGCCTTGGCCACCGGCCGCTTCGACATCCGCGTGTTCTTTGCGAGCCTGGTCCGCCGGGGTGCGCCCTAGTTCGGCGGCCGGGACGTCTGATCCGGGGGCGGATTGAGGCCCGGGTCGGGCGCCTGGTCTGGAGTCATGGTTGGCGGAGGTAAGGACTCGGGCGCGTCCACGCCGCTCGGCGACTCAGCGTCAGGCATGGCTGTTCCGGCCAGCGCCTGGTCGATGCCGTCGCCCTGCGTCGCCGGCAGAGGCGTTCCGCCCGGGATCGGCTGCGCCCGCAGCCGGGGCAGAGACGCGACCATGAAGTTCCGCCAGATCTCCGCCGGAGCGCCACCGCCGGTGACGCGCCGCATGGCGGTGCTGTCGTCTCGCCCGACCCAGACCGCGGCGGTGAATCCGCCGGTGAAACCGATGAACCAGGCATCCTTGTAGTCACTCGTGGTCCCGGTCTTGCCGGCGAGATCATAGCCTGGGATCGCCGCTCTCGTCCCGGTTCCGGACCCGATCACCTGACGCAACATCTGGTCCATTTCCGACAATGCCGGTTGGCCGATGACGCCTTGCTTGGCGCTGACGTCAATACCGTGCTGGTAGAGCATGCGGCCAGACGCCGTGCGGATGCGCTCGATGCCGTAGGGCTGAACGCGAAAGCCGCCATTGGAAAAGGCGTTGTAGGCCTCGGCCATCTCGAGAGGGCTGACATCCACAGCGCCGAGGGCCATCGAGGGATTGGTCTGGATTTGCGAGGTAATGCCCAGGCGATGGGCGGTCTCGGCGACGCGTTGCGTGCCCACCTCATTGGCCAGCCGCGCGGCTACGGTGTTGATGGATTGGGCGAGGGCGGTCTGCAAATTGATCTGGCCGAGATAACGGCCGGTGTAGTTGCGCGGCGTCCAATGATTGATGGTTATCGGCTCATCGACAACCGGCTCCGCGGGCGTGTGACCGGCCTCCATGGCGGCCAGGTAGACGAAGGGTTTGAATGCCGATCCAGCCTGACGGCGCGCCTGGCTGATGCGATCGAACTGGGTGCGAGCATAGTCGGTCCCGCCGACGTAGGCGCGGATGCGACCTTGGCCATCAATCGCGATCAGCGCGCCTTGGGCCACCCCTTCGCCGGCGTGAGCGGCCACGCCGGTGCGCACGGACTGCTCGGCCGACGACTGAATAGGCAAGTCGAGCGTCGTCTCGACCACCAGATCTTCCGTGGGTTCGCCGACGAGAGAGCGCACCTGGGTGTCGAGCATATCGACAAAATATTGACCCCGCTGGTCGGCCAAGGTGGCGGAGACATGCACCGGTTGGTTGAAGGCTTCGTCTCTCTCTGCGGCCGTGATGGCGCCCATGCCGAGCATGGCGTTGAGCACAACGGTCGCCCGTTTGGCGGCCCGATCGCTGTTGGCGGCCGGATTGTATCGGGTCGGACCCTTCATGGTCCCGGCCAGCAAGGCGGCTTCGCCGAGGGTTAGTTGGGCCGCTGGCTTGTCGAAGTAACGTTGCGAGGCCGCCTCGATCCCATAGGCGCCCCCGCCGAAGTTCACCCGGTTGAGATAGAGGGCGAGAATCTGTTTTTTGGAGAAGTGCATCTCCAGCCAAACGGCGAGGATGATCTCCTGAATCTTTCGCCGGTAGGTCTGGGCCGGGGTCAGGAACAGGTTGCGCGCAAGCTGCTGCGTGATCGTCGATCCGCCCCGCAGCGCGCCGTGCGGATGGGCGAGGTTGTAGACCTCAGAGCGGAACATGCCCCACGGATTGAAACCGATGTGGTGGTAGAACTGTCTGTCCTCGATGGCCACGAACGCCGCCGGCACGTAAGGCGGCAGGGCGTCGATGTCCGCCGGCGGCGAATATTGGCTGCCGCGCACCGCTATCACCGAGCCCGACCGGTCGAGGTAGGTGATCGAGGGCTGGCGATGGACCGCGTAGAGTTTCGAAGTATCGGGCAGGTCGCGCGCGAAGACGATCAGAAAGCCGGCGAGAAAGATCAGGCTCCAGACGCCGATGACCATGCCCCAATAGGCGGTCGCGCCAAGCAGGGTGCGACGAGGTCGGGGTGGCGCGGGCGGGCCACTTCGAGGGTTCGCCATTCCTAATCCTTGCGCGGCGCCCCGAGGCGGGGTTCTAGCCCATGCCGCCATGGCGCGCGAGAGAGGTTGAGGAAGGCTTAAACGGCTTTGTCAGGTGCCGTGGCCCTGCCATAAGGCGCGGTGATCCCCAATCTGGACCAGGCCCGCGACGTTCTGCGCAAGGTGTTCGGTCACGCCGATTTCCGCGGGCTTCAGGGCGACGTAATCGGCCAGATTCTGGCCGGCCGCGATGCTTTGGCGGTTCTGCCCACGGGCGGCGGCAAGAGCTTGTGCTATCAGATTCCCGCCCTGCTTCGACCCGGCGTCGGATTGGTGATCTCGCCTCTGATCGCGCTGATGAGCGATCAGGTGGAAGCCCTGCGCCAGCTCGGCGTGCGGGCCGCGCGGGCCGACTCGGGCCTAGCCCCCGAAGAACGCGCTCTGACCTGGCGCGCGCTCGCGGCAGGCGAACTCGACCTCATCTATCTCTCGCCCGAGGGACTAACGCAGGGTTTCGCCCTGGAGCGGCTGAAATCCGCATCTCTGGCCTTGATCGCCGTCGACGAGGCTCACTGCGTGAGCCAATGGGGCCACGATTTCCGGCCCGAATACCGCACGCTTGGTCGATTGGCGGATCTGTTTCCAGCCACGCCGAGGCTGGCGGTGACGGCCACGGCCGACGAGCGAACACGCGAAGACATCCGAACCCAACTCCGACTGGGCGACGCGGCCGAGTTCGTGGCCAGCTTCGCCAGACCCGAGCTGGCGCTCAGCGCCGAAATCAAGCGCGACGGCGCGCACCGGCGCGTCGCCGACTTGGTCGGGCGCCGCAAGGGCCAGTCGGGCGTCATCTATTGCGGGTCGCGCGACGGCGCCGAGCGCCTCGCG
>DATCEL010000301.1:0-5142 GCA_036510115.1 Caulobacteraceae bacterium | reverse complement strand
GCCGCCCTCGGCGTGCTCGATCTGGTCGGCGCGCTGCAGGGTGCGGTTGATGCGGCGACAGAGCTCCGGCGCCGCGTTGGCGGGATAAAGGCTCTGGTCGGGGTACATGGCCCCGGCGGTATTGGCGTCGGCCGCCACCTGCCAGCCGGAGAGATAGATGGCCCGGAGGCCGGCGCGGGCCATCTGCATGGCCTGGTTGCCGGTCACCGCGCCGAGGGCGTTGACGTAGGGCTCATCGTGGAGGGTCTTCCACAAACGGTTGGCGCCGCGTTCCGCCAGTGTATGGGCCACGGCGACCGAGCCGCGCAGCTTTTCCACATCCGCCACGGCATAAGGCCGCTCGATGCCGTCGAAACGCCCCGCGGGCGCTCCCGGAACCAGAGTGTCGAAATCGCGCATGGACGCCTCCTAGAAATCGGTCGCTTCGCGCGATATCCGCGCCGCCGTTTCCCTAATGCGCGACGAGGTCGTTCCGCCAGAGGCAAAACCGACCTAAAGGATTGATTGTCACATCGCGACATTGTCACGTCTGTCAATTCATGACACCAAAGGAGTCATGGTTCTCGCGCCCGAACGCAAACTCTTCCTCGGCGCTCGCCTCAAGCGATTGCGTCGGGAAATCGGCCTGACCCAGGCGCGCATGGCTCAGGATCTCAATATTTCGCCAAGCTATCTCAATCATCTCGAGCGCAACCAACGGCCGTTGACCGCGCAGATCTTGCTGCGCCTGGCCGAAACCTACGACATCGATCTGCGGGCTTTTTCCGGCGGCGAAGGGGCGCCGTCGCGCGATCTGGGCGAAGTGCTCATCGATCCGATTTTCCGCGATCTGGCCATTCCAAGACACGAGATCGCCGAGGTGGCCGAGAACGCGCCTGGGGTCTCGGACGCCATTGTCCGGCTCTATCGCGCTTTTTCCGATCGCAAGTCGTTTGCGGGCGCCGCTTCGCCCTCGGGCGCGACGCCGGCCCTCGCGGTCGCGCCGTCGGATTGGGTGCGCGACTACATCGAGAGCCAACACAACTTCTTCCCCGAACTGGACGAAATCGGTGAGGCCCTGTCGGGCGCGCTCGACGCCGAGCCGCAAGACGTCGGGGCCGCCGCCATTCGGCGTCTCTCGGAAAGACATGGCGTGCGCGTGCGCATCGCGCCCATGGACGTGCTGCCCGACCAGCTCCGCCTGTTCGATCATCATCGACGCCGCCTGATGCTGTCCGAGCGCTTGGGCGCGCATGGCCGGACATTCGCCGTCACCTACCAGATGGCCCTGCTCGAACACGGGCCGGACATCACCGCTCTGATGGAGCGGGCCGCTCCGCCGGATTTGCCGAGCTCCAACCTGCTGCGCGTGTCGCTGGCCAACTACCTCGCCGCCGCGATCATCATGCCCTATGAGCCGTTCCGGCGGACCTGCGAGGGCTTTCGCTATGACGTTGAAGCGGTGGCCATGCGCTTTGGCGCGAGCTTCGAACAGGCCGCTCATCGCCTGACCACCCTCGCGCGCCCGGCGGCGAGGGGCGTACCGTTCTTCATGCTGCGTCTCGACGCCGCTGGTAATATCTCCAAGCGCTTCGGCGGCGCGGCCTTCCCCTTTTCCCGATTCGGCGGCGGCTGTCCGCGCTGGCGCATTCACGCCGCCTTCCGCTCGCCAGGCGTCATTCTCACCCAGATCGTCGAGACGCCCGGCGGGGAGCGCTATTTCACCTTCGCCCGCACCGTGCCGCGCGTGGCTGGGCCGCTGGCGGAGGAAGACTCGGAGCTGGCCATCGGCCTCGGCTGCGAACTCAAATTCGCGCCGCGCCTCGCCTACGCTCGCGGCCTAGACTTGACCTCGCCTGTGGTGACGGAGATCGGCGCGGCCTGCCGCGTATGCGAGCGCCCGGCCTGCGCCCAGCGCGCCGCCGAGCCAGCGGGCCGCACCCTGACCGTGGAGGATTTCTCCAAGTCGATATCGTCCTACCCGTTCGAATCGGCGTGAGTTGACCACACCGCCGTTCGCAAAAGGCATTTTTTGCCGTAGTTCGACGAATGGCGAGCGAGGATAAGGAAAATCGCCCTTGCGTCGCCATTGCAACAGTTTGGAAATTCTTTGTCGGCGAAAAGGCAAGGGCTGTTGACGGCTTCGGCGACTTCGCCCAATCCAAACAGGCGTATTGATTGGGTGCCGCCTTGCGGTCGCGCGTGTTGGTGTCTGAAACGATCCCGCGTTGAGGCGGGACAGGGGAGAGACTTATGAAGAATCACATCCTTCTGGCGACGTGCGCGGCGAGCGCTCTCACCCTGGCGGCGTCAGGCGTCCTGGCTCAGGCCGCGCCGACCCCGCCGCCAGCCGCTCAGGCTCAGGCGGCCACCACCCTGGGCGAAATCGTCGTCACCGCCGAGCGGCGGGAAGCCAATCTGCAGGATGTGCCCGAATCGGTGACCGCCTTCACCTCGCATGATCGCGACATCAAGGGCATCTCGACCGTCCAGGACATGACCAATTTTACGCCGGGCTTCACCTACTCCAGCCAGCTCGACCGCCCGGCCATGCGCGGTCTTTCGCGCAACACCAACATCTACGCCGCCGACTCTTCGGTCGGGGTCTACTACGACGATTTCTTCTCCAACTCGACCTTCCTCGTCGGTCGCGACGACATGCTGATCGACCAGGTGGAAATCCTGATTGGCCCGCAAGGTACGCTCTACGGCCGCAACGCCATCGGCGGTCTGATCAACACTATCTCGAAGAAGCCCACAGAGGACTACCAAGGCGAAATGCGGGTGAGCGCCGGCAACTACGGATCCACCAAGGTCGAGGGCACCATCGCGGGCCCGCTGATCTTTCCCAATCTCTACTTCCGCCTGAGCGCCTATGACGACAATCAGAACAACGGTTATTTGAGGAACCTCGTGTCCGGAATGCCCACCGAGGGCGGCGTCCACCACGATCCCTACGTCGATCTCCAGCTTGAATATAAGACCGATCACGACGACCTGTGGCTCGATTCTTACGTCGTCGGCTTCAACCACGATCGCGGCGGTCCCGGCTCCCTGCTCGGGACGCCCACGGGTGGCCACTACGACACAGCCATGGTGACCGCGGGCCAACTCTTCTTCAATCCGAACTTCCCATACGGAGGTGGGGCCGTCCCCGGCTCGGTTGTCGGCCAAATCGGGACGGACAACCCGAACCTGAGCAATATTCGCGATTTCGCGCACTCTCAGTTGACGGACATTACTCTGACCAAGGCTTATGCGGTGGTGGCGCACTATACGCACCACTTCGACGGCTTCGACATGAAATATATTGGCGGCTACAGCCAGTATCACTATGAACTGCACACGGCCTATTTCAACAACGACAATTCGCCGATTACCCAGTACCAGGTCCCCGTGACCTTGCCGAGCGAGCTCAATCCAGGTTGCGGCCTCGGGGTTCATTTCAGCTACGCGGTCGGCGCAGGCTTCAACAATCCCGCCGCCTGCGTGCCGCTGACGGTCAACCCCACTCAGATTTTCAGCTTCACCACCACGACCGACTGGTTCAGTCATGAACTGCTGTTCCAATCCACACGGGATGGTCCGGTGCAGTGGGTTGCCGGCCTCTACTACTACAACGAGTGGGACAATAACCCGGAAACCATTCAGGAGCCTGGCCAGCCTCAGATCGGCTCGCCGCTCAATCCCAACCTGATCAATCCGGCCAACCTGATAATCCCGGCCGCCGCGCCTAACCCCAGTCTGGACAATATCCTGCTCGACTATCAGGATCGCATTCAGAGCCTCGGCGAATACGCCCAGATCGACTGGAAGATTCTGCCCACTCTCAAACTCACGGGCGGCCTGCGCTATACCCAAGACTGGAAGCACGCTCAGGAAGAGGCCCGCTTCATCACTTTCGGACTCGATCCCTATGCGGCCGTACCGGCGTTGGCCGGCCTGTTCACACCGCAGAATTTCGGCTCAATCACACCGGCGTTCGACGTCACCTCGAACCTGACGGACATTCCGAGCGCGACCAATCCCACCACCGGGACAGGGCGCGGGATTTGTAGCATTGCGGCCGTCGCCACCAGCGGACCCTATGCGGGCGATGCGGTGCGTTGCCTGAGCGACCACTCCAGCGCCCTCACCGGCACGGCGGGCATCGAGTGGACGCCCGATCCGGACACCCTGATCTATGCTCGCTACAATCGCGGCTATAAGGCCTTCGCCCTCAACGCCGGCTTCGTGGGCAACAATCCGGAGGCGGCCTCCGAGCACGTCAACGACTATGAGATCGGCTTCAAGAAGACCTTCGGCCGCACGCTGGTGATCGACGCCGACGCCTTCTACTACGACTACACCAACGATCAGGTGCCCGTCGGCATCCCGGTCGGCGCCATTAATCTCTCGGAATTCATCAGCATTCCCAAGGCGGTGTCGGACGGTGTCGAACTGCAGGCGATCTGGAACCCGATCAGGCCGCTTACGCTCAGCCTGACCTATGGGCTCAACCACACGCGTATCCAGTCCACTTGTTCGGCGTCACAGGTCGCGTTCCTCGAAGCCAATCCGAACGCGACTTACGGCGGGTGCGTGATCGACACTTTGGACGGGCCGGCCGTCGCCCCCGGCGCCCGTCCGGTCGGACCTGCGACGCCTGGCGGCAACCATTACCAGTCCATCAATGGCTATGAATTGCCGCAGTCGCCGGAAAACAAAATCGCGTTCAACGCCACCTACACCCTACGCTTCGACCCGGGCGACCTCACCTTCTCCGGCACCTATATCTGGAAAGACAAATCTTTCGCCTCGGTGTTCCAGCGTCCTTATTATGAGGCGCCGTCCTGGTCGCAAGTCGATCTTCGCGCCACCTGGGCCGGCACTCACGATCGGTACGAAGTCGTTCTGTTCGTGAAGAACGTGTTCAACACCCTCGGATACGACGCGGCCGCGGCGGGCTATAACATCACCAGCCCGGTTGGCGGCGGTAACCCGACGGCCGCGCCCGCCTACGACCTCACCCCGCCGCGCCTCTACGGCGTCGAGGTGCACTACAAGTTCTAAGTCGGGCGAAAGCTCGCGACGTCTTCAGCGGCGGGGCTCTGGCCCCGCCGTTTTCTTTTGTCTCTGCCCGCGACCGGCTTGGAATGAACGGGCCGAGACCTATAGGCTCCC
>DATCEL010000300.1:0-2142 GCA_036510115.1 Caulobacteraceae bacterium | reverse complement strand
GCCGCCCTGACCGTCGCCGACCAGACGCTCGCCCAGCGCGGTCAGGTCCTCGTCGGAAACGGTGAAGCTCATCGCTCGATGGTCCCGGTGCGGCGGATCTTCTTCTGCAGCTGCAGGACGCCATAGACCAGCGCCTCGGCGGTCGGCGGGCAGCCCGGCACATAGATGTCGACCGGCACAACGCGGTCGCAGCCGCGCACCACCGAATAGCTGAAATAGTAGTAGCCGCCGCCGTTGGCGCAGCTGCCCATGGAGATCACGTAGCGGGGCTCGGGCATCTGGTCGTAGACCTTGCGCAGGGCGGGAGCCATCTTGTTGGTGAGGGTGCCGGCGACGATCATCACATCGCTCTGGCGCGGGCTGCCGCGCGGCGCGAAGCCGAACCGCTCCATGTCGTAGCGCGGCATGGAGGCCTGCATCATCTCGATGGCGCAGCAGGCCAGGCCGAAGGTCATCCACATCAGCGAGCCGGTGCGCGCCCAGGTGATCAGGTCGTCGGCGGCGGCGACGATGAAGCCCTTGTCGGCCAGGGGGCCGGCGATGCCGTCGAAATAGGGATCGTGGGCCTTGGCGTCGTAGCCTTCGACCGCCGCGCGCGCGGCCGACAACGCCGCCGGCTTGGCTGGCGCGATCATTCCCATTCCAGAGCGCCTTTCTTCCACTCGTAGATAAAGCCCACCGTCAGAACGCCTAGGAAGACGGCCATGCTCCAGAACGCGTACTGACCGACGGCGTGCGGCAGCTTCATCAACACCACCGCCCAGGGGAACAGGAACGCCACCTCGAGGTCGAAAATGATGAACAGGATCGACACCAGATAGAACCGAACATCGAACTTCATGCGCGCGTCGTTGAAGGCGTTGAAGCCACACTCGTAGCTCGAGAGCTTTTCGGAATCCGGCGCGTTTGGCGCGACGATGGCGGCGGCCAGAATGAAGGCCACGCCGAGGGCTCCGGCGATGGCGAAGAAGATGACGATGGGCAGATATTGCAGGAGAAAGGCGTTCATCTTGGCTTTCGGCGCGGGGCTCCGCGATAATCCGCGCCCGCCTTCTAGACCAAGGCTTCGCGGGGTTCAAACCATCGGCGCCGCGGGTGCGAAGCGGCGTGTCAGCGCGGTTGACGAGACTAGGAAGCCGACCTATCAGACGGCCCCTCGTGCTCGGCCCTTCCTCAAGGTTCGAGCGCCGCTCGCGCGGGTGTAGCTCAGTTGGTTAGAGCGCCGGCCTGTCACGCCGGAGGTCGCGGGTTCAAGTCCCGTCACTCGCGCCATTTATTTCATTCGCCGCGTCGGCTCGCTAGAGACGCTCGATGAACCGCACCGGTCCCGTCACCTGTTTTGACCGCGCCATCGTACGGGCGCCGGCGCCATCGGTGGTCGGCGGCTTGCGGGCGATCGACCGGGGCGATCCCAGCTTCGCCGGTGTGGTCGCTGAACATCAAGCCTATGTCGCGGCGCTGGGTGACGCCGGCCTGAAGGTGACCGTACTTCCGCCGCTCGAAGCGTTTCCCGATTCCCTCTTCGTCGAAGACCCGGCTTTGGTGTTTTCCGAGGGCGCCATTCTCCTGCGTTCAGCCGCGACCAGCCGCGCCGATGAAGCGGCCGCCATCGCGCCGTTCCTGAGGGCGGAGTTCGATCGCGTGCTCGAACTCCCGGGGCCCGGTTTCGTTGATGGCGGCGACGTGCTCGTCACCGCCGGCGCGGTGCTTGTCGGGCTTTCCAGCCGCACCGACCGCGTGGGGGCCGAGGCGCTTTGCACCCTCCTGGCGCGGCTCGGCTACCATGGCGAAATCGTCGCCACCCCCGCCGGCGTGCTGCACCTCAAGACCGACTGCGCCCTGCTCGATGACGAGACGGTGCTGACAACCCGGCGCTTGGCTGCCTCGGGACTGTTCCGTGGCCGACTGCGCGAACTCGTCACGCCCCAGGGCGAGGAGGCGGCGGCGAACGCCCTTCGTCTCAATGAGGTGGTGCTATTGGGGAGGGATTTTACGCGCACCGCCGAGATGCTGGCGGCCGCCGGCTATTCGATAGTTCCTATGCCGACCGCGGAAATCTCCCGCATCGACGCGGGCCTGTCGTGCCTGTCCCTCCGCTGGCGCGGGACCTGAGGACCTCAGGGGCGGGCGATGCGCACGGGC
>DATCEL010000299.1:0-3696 GCA_036510115.1 Caulobacteraceae bacterium | reverse complement strand
CCAATGCCCAAGAGCATCATCGCCCAGGTCGCGGGTTCCGGCACTCTGGCGGAGAAGAAATCCCCAACCGCGAAATCGCTGGTGGATGTGACGGTGAAACTCGTAATGCCACCGCCGGTCCAGCCGAAGAATTCGGCGCCACCGTTGCCATTCACGGCCTGAGTCAGCGTGCTGCCGTCTGAAGTCGTAAGCGTGATATCGATGACGGAGAAGGGATCGGGCTCTATGAACATCCCGAAGCCTTTGACCCCCGAACCCAAGGTATAGCTCACTGAAAGCGATGAATAGTCGGCGAGGACTTGGCCCGTATAGCCCCCCGACCACGTCGCCCAGCCATCGCCAATCGAATGAACCTGGTCGTTCACCGAAACCAGGACGCCATCGACCGTCGTAAAGCCCGTGATCGACGTCCCGTCGGCCGCGCCGAGGTTGGTTGTCTCGCCCCAGGTTCCTACGGTCGTTTCCCAGCCTGACAGGGAGCCCGTGAGGACCGCCGCTTGCGCGCCGCTGGCGACCCCGATCGCGCCAAGCGCCAGAACCAACGCGAATGTCGAAATGGCGGTTGGGTTCATGATGAGCCCCAGAAACCCCAAAAGCGCCAAACGTCCGGCGCAACCCTGAAATGTCTGATTATGGCGCTTCTTTGTTAAGTTCAACCCGCAATTCCTTCAAAGTCGTTCGGCGCCGGCCCGCGCCCCGATTAGGTCAATCCGGTCGGAGAGCGCGCCAGGGTATGGGATGGACCCGGCCTTGCCCGAGCACCACGGCCAGCTTGGTCTCGCCCATCAGGCTCCGGATCGCGGGGTCGCGCACATTGAGGCCGCCGGCATAGGCCCCGAACGCCGGCAACAGGAGCCGCTCACCGTCGGTGACGAAGCAGCGCCTCCGGCCGCCGGCGCCGGCGATCTTCGCGCAGGGATGCAGGTGGCCGGCCACCTCGCCCACCGCGGGGCGTGTCGTCGGCTCGTGGACCAGGCGCAGACCGTTCAAGGCCAGGGTGGCGACGATCTCGCCCGGCAGGCGCCGGGGGCCGGCCGGATCGTGGTTGCCGGCGATCCAGACCAGCGTGCGTCTGAAGGCCAGGGCCGAGATCCGGCCAGCATCGGCCGCGCACAGGCGTTCTTCGGCCCCCACGTCATGCAGGGCGTCTCCCAGGAAGATGATCAGGCTCGGGCCAAGCGCCTCGACCTCCGCCTCGAGCCGCGTCAAGGTCTCGCCCGTATCGTAGGGCGGCAGGAGTTGGCCGCGGGCGGCGAAGGCCGACCCTTTCTCAAAGTGCAGGTCGGCGACGATAAGGGCGCCCTCCCCCTCCACCCATAGAGCGCCGCTCGGTCGGGCCACAACCTCGGTGTCGGCGATGCGAATCCTCAGACCGCCGTCGCCACGGCGCGCCCAACTTGTCACGCCAGCGCCTCGGCGATCAGGTCCGCCTCGGCCGCGATCAGGAACGCCTCGCGCGCGTCGCCGGGAGACGTCTGCTTGCCGATCTCCATCATCACCGAGACGGAAAATGGCGACAGATGCGGCAAGCTGACCTGGCGGATGCGGCCCTTGATTCTGACCAGAAGGTCGCCGAGCCGGGCCACGTCGATGAGGCCGCTGGCCGCATCCGCCCGCGCGCACCGCAACAGCAGGTGATCGCTCTGATGGCGGCGCAGCACGTCGTAGACGAGGTCAGTGGAAAAGGTCACCTGGCGCGCGCTCTTTCGATCGCCCGGGAACCGCCGCTCGATCAGCCCGGCGATCAAGGCGCAGTTCTTGAACGCCCCCTTCATCATCGCGCTTTCCGCCAGCCAGGCCTCCAGGTCGTCGCCGAGCATGTCTTCGGCGAAGAGATCGGCCATATCGAGGCCATCCATGGGTCTGAGCGACCAGACCGCCAGGGCGTAGTCATTGGCCACGAAGCCGAGCGGGCCGACGCCGGCGCGGGCGAGACGGCGGGTCAGCAGCATGGCCAGGGTGGTGTGGGCCAGGCGGCCTTCGAACGGATAGCAGACGAGGAAATGCCGTGCTCCGCGCGGAAAGGTCTCCAGCAGCATTTCATCCGTAGACGGAATGGCCGAGTGATCGCGCTGCAGCTCCAGCCACTCGCGCACATCACCCGGCAACACCCGCCAGTGCGTCTCATCGCTCATCATTTCGCGCACCCGCCGAGCGAGAAAGGTTGAGAGGGCGAATTTCGAACCGCCCCAGGACGGCATCTTCGCCTCTTCGCCGGGCGCGGGGGTGACGAGCACGTCGACGCCGGTGACCCCGACGAGACGCCAGACCCGACCGGCGAAGACAAAGGCGTCGCCGGGCTCGAGGACTTCCAGATAGCCCTCCTCCACCTCGCCGATCTTGCGGCCGGGCGTGGCGCGCCGCCCCGAGACCACGCGCACCGCCAGCATCGCCGGCGAGACGATGGCCCCGACATTCAAGCGGTGGCGCAGGACGGTCTCGGCGTTGCGCGCGCGCCAGCGGCCGTCCAGGCCCTTCACGATGCGGGCGAAGCGGTCGTAGACGCGCAGGGCGTAGCCGCCCGTGGCCACGAAATCGACCACCGCCTCGAAATCCTCCCAGGCGAGCGATCGATAGGGACCGGCGCCTCGAACCTCGTCGAAGAGATCGACCAGATCAAACGGCTCCGAGCAGGCGCAGCCCATGATGTGCTGGGCCAGCACGTCGAGCGCCCCCTCGCGAGGGCGTTCCGTATCCAGAGCGTTCTCGGCGATCGCCTCGCGGGCCGCCTGACACTCCAACATTTCAAAGCGGTTGGCCGGCACGAAAAGCGCCCGGCTCGCCTCGTCCAGCCGATGGTTGGCGCGGCCGATGCGCTGGACCATCCGCGCCGCGCCCTTGGGCGAGGCCAATTGAATGACCAGGTCGACGTCACCCCAGTCGACACCCAGATCGAGGGTCGAGGTGCAGACCACCGCGCGCAGCTCGCCGCGCGCCATGGCCGCCTCCACGCGCCGGCGTTGCTCGGCCGCCAGCGAGCCATGATGCAGGGCGATCGGAAGCGAATCCTCGTTCAGCCGCCAGAGCTCCTGAAAGGCGAATTCGGCCTGGAAGCGGGTGTTGACGAAGACCAGCGCGGTCTTGGCCCCGCGGATGGCGTCATAGACCTCCGGCATGGCGTGGCGGGCGGTGTGGCCGACCCACGGCACCTGCCCTTGCGAGAGCAGCACATCGACCACCGGCGGCGCTCCACCCGATCCCTTGACCAGATCGACGCTGGCCGCCAGGTCCGGGGCCATCCAGGCGCGGATCAGATCGGGATCATCGACCGTGGCCGAGAGGCCGACACGGCGGTGGCAAGGCGCGAACCTTGCCAGGCGCGCCAAGTCGAGCGCCAGGAGGTCGCCGCGCTTCGATGGCCAGATGGCGTGAATCTCATCGAGGATCACGCAGCGCAGGTCCTCGAAATAGAGCCGCGCGCCCTCCCAGGCGCAGAACAGAGCCAGTTGCTCCGGCGTGGTCAGCAGGATGTCCGGCGGCTTGACTCTCTGGCGCTGGCGGCGCGCCACGCCGGTGTCGCCGGTGCGCGACTCCGCCTTCACCGTCAGTCCCATCTGGGCGATGGGGACCAGAAGGTTTCGCTCCACATCCACCGCCAGGGCCTTGAGGGGCGAGATATAGAGGGTGTGCAGACCCATTGGCGTGTTTGGGGGGGCGGTCTTTAGGTCTGGGCGCTCGGCCAGCTCGATCAGGGTG
>DATCEL010000298.1:0-4355 GCA_036510115.1 Caulobacteraceae bacterium | reverse complement strand
GCAGGAAGGCGTGGCGCATGGCCCGGCGCATGATCCGCCGCAAGACGTAGCCACGACCTTCGTTTGACGGGGTGACGCCATCGGCGATCAGGAAGCTCGTCGAGCGAAGATGGTCGGCGATCACCCGGTGCGAGGCCGCCGCCTCACCCGTCGCGACGACGCCGGTCGCCGATTCGCTGGAGGCGATCAGTGTACGGAACAAATCGGTTTCAAATACGCTGTGTACGCCCTGGAGCACGCAGGTGGTGCGTTCCAACCCCATGCCGGTATCGACGCACGGCTTCGGCAGCGGCTTGCTCGTCCCGTCGGCGAACTGCTCGAACTGCATGAAGACGAGGTTCCAGATCTCGACGAATCGGTCGCCGTCCTCGTCGGGCGAACCGGGTGGGCCGCCGGCGACATCCGGTCCATGGTCATAGAAGATCTCGGTGTTCGGACCGAAAGGGCCGGTGTCGCCCATCGACCACATGTTCTCCTCGAGGCGAGCAATGCGGCTTTCGGGCAGGCCAGCGATCTTCTTCCACAGTGCCGCCGCCTCATCATCGGAGGGGTGGACGCTGACCATCAACCGTTCGGGCGGCAGGGCGAGGTCGCGGGTGACGAACCGCCACGCGTAATCGATGGCCGCCTCCTTGAAATAGTCGCCAAAGGAGAAGTTCCCCAACATTTCGAAGAAGGTCAGGTGGCGGGCGGTGTAGCCGACGTTGTCGAGGTCGTTGTGCTTGCCGCCGGCGCGGACGCATTTCTGCGACGAGACCGCGCGCGGGGCCGGCGGCGTCTCCGCCCCAGTGAAGATGTTCTTGAACGGGACCATGCCGGCGTTGACGAACAGCAAGGATGGATCGCTCCTCGGCACCAGCGGCGCGGAGGGAACGACAGCGTGATCGGCTCTGGCGAAATAGTCGATGAACTGCGCGCGAAGGTCGGTCAGGCTAGGCATTGGGCCGCATAACATCCCAGGGGTGGCGGACAAAGGGCGGCGGCGCGTTCTCCCCTCTCCCGGCGGGAGAGGAAGGGGCCCGCGACCGAAGGTCGTGGTCGCCCTGCGCTCTACGCCCTCACCCGAACGCGCCTGCCGGCGCGTCTCGACCTCTCCCCACGGAGAAGTGAATACTTAGAGCGCGCCCCGGATCTGGTCGGCGAGGTCGGTGCGTTCCCAGGAAAAGCCGCCGTCGACCTCGGGCGCGCGGCCGAAATGACCGTAGGCGGCGGTGCGAGCGTAGATCGGTCGGTTGAGGCCGAGATGCTCGCGGATGGCGCGCGGCGTCGCTCCGCCGATCATCTCCGGCAACATCGTCTCCAGCCGCGCCGGATCGACCGTGTCGGCGCCGTGGAGGTCGACATAGAAGCTCAAGGGATGAGAAACGCCGATGGCGTAGCCGATCTGGATCGTGCAGCGTTCGGCGACGCCCGCGGCGACAACGTTCTTGGCCAGGTAGCGACAGGCGTAGGCGGCCGACCGATCGACCTTGGTCGGGTCCTTGCCTGAAAAGGCGCCCCCGCCGTGCGGCGCGGCGCCGCCGTAGGTGTCGACAATGATCTTGCGCCCGGTGAGGCCGCAGTCGCCGTCCGGGCCGCCGATGACGAAATTGCCGGTCGGATTGATGTGCCAGGCGGTGTCCTCGTCGATAAAGCCGTCAGGCAGCACCGATAGAATATAGGGCTTGACGATATCGGCCACATCCGCCGGCGTCAGGCCATCTCGGTGCTGGGTCGAAAGCACGATCTGGGTCGCGCGCACCGGCTTGCCGTTCTCGTAGGCCAGGGTCACCTGGCTCTTGGCGTCCGGCTCCAGCCCGATGGAGCGATCGGCGTGGCGCGCCTTGGCCAACGCTCGCAGGATATCGTGCGAATATTGCAGGGTGGCGGGCATCAGTTGCGGCGTTTCGGCCGTGGCGTAGCCGAACATGATCCCCTGGTCGCCCGCGCCCTCGTCCTTGTTGCCGCTGGCGTCCACGCCCATGGCGATGTCACTCGACTGGCTGTGCAGATGACAGGCGTAGTCGGCGGTCCGCCAGTGAAAGCCCTCCTGCTCGTAGCCAATATCCCTCACCGCGGCGCGAACCTTGTCCTCCAGGCCTTCCACGACGCCGGCCGGACCCCTCACCTCTCCGGCGAGAACGATTCGGTTGGTGGTGACCAGGGTCTCGCAAGCCACGCGCGCCTGGGGATCGGCGGCCAGGAAAGCGTCGACCACGGTGTCCGAGATGCGGTCGGCGACCTTGTCGGGATGGCCTTCGGAGACGCTCTCGCTGGTGAACAGGTAGCTGGCGCGTTGATTGCACATGAAGCGGATCGGACCTGGCGTTTAAGGGAGTGGGCGGCTGTAAAGCCTATCCTGGCGACGGATGCTAGAGTGTCTGACGCCGCCCCGGCACTGGAGGAGAGCGTCCATGGCCCGAACCTTCGTCGTCCGGCCGCCTGGACGCGACGATCGCGAACAGTGGGACGCCTTGTGGCGAGGCTACAACGCCTTCTACGGTCGTTCAGGGCCGACGGCGCTGGACCCGGCGATCACTGAGACGACCTGGGCGCGTCTCTTTGATCCGGCCGAGCCGGTGCGCGCCTTCGTCGCCGAAGCCGAAGGCAATCTCATCGGCCTCACGCACTATCTCTTTCATCGCAGCACGACGATGATCGCCCCGACCTGCTACCTCCAGGATCTCTTCACCAGCGAGGCCGCCCGCGGCCAAGGCGTCGGCCGCGCGCTCATCGAAGCGGTCTATGCGGCGGCGGGAGCTGCCGGATCGACGCGCGTCTATTGGCAGACCCACGAAACCAACACGGTCGCCCGGGCGCTCTACGATCGGGTCGCCGCCAACAGCGGCTTCATCGTCTACGCCAAGACCCTATGAGGGAGAGTTTCATGTCCGTTCGTCTCGCGACCTTGCTCGCCCTTGGCTTCTTCGCCGTCGGTTCGGCGGTCGCCGCGGCCCCGGCGCTGGTCTTGTCCCGCGTACCGGCCAAATCGGCCGCGTCCGTGACGGTCGGATCGACGGCTATCGGTCCCGACCATCTTGTCGCCCAACGCAACACCGCTTTCGGCCAGGGTCTTTCACCGGAGGTAAACTGGAACTCGGCTCCCGGCGCGCGAGCCTATGCGGTGATCCTGGAGGATCCGGACGCGCCCGGCGCCAAGCCTTTCGTTCATTGGCTGGCTTGGAACATCCCGGCCACGGTCACGCGACTGGCCGAGGGCGTGCCGACCACCGGCGCCATCGAAGGCCGCAACGACCACGGCGGCAATGGCTACTGGGGGCCGCACCCGCCAAGCGGGACGCATCACTATCATCTGCAGGTGTTCGCGCTCGATGCGCCTCTCGTTCTGACCGCCGGCGCCGATCGCGACGCCCTGGCCGCCGCCATGCGTGGCCACGTTCTGGCCTCGGGCGAAATCGTCGGCCTGGTCACCGCGCCGACGCATTGACGTGAGACCCTCCTCGGCTATGTGGGGCCCTGCCTAGGTCACCGAAGGAGACGATCATGGACAGCCCTTCGATGAGCGGTTTCGCCGCCTCCGCCCTGGCCCAGGTTCCGGTCGCGCTGGGTGCGGTGATCGACAATGGCGATCTTTCCGGCGCGGTGACTCTGATCTGGCGCAAGGGCGAGATCGTCCAGGTCAACGCGCTCGGGCGCGCCGACTTAACCAGCGGCCGCCTCATGGCGCGCGACACTCTGTTCCGCATCGCCTCGATGACCAAGCCGGTGACCTCGGTCGCCGCGCTGATGTTGATGGAAGAAGGCGCGTTCCAGCTCTCCGATCCGATCACGAAGTGGGCGCCGGAATTCGCTGACATGCGGGTGCTGAAATCGCCGACCGGGCCGATGGCGGACACCTATCCTTCACCGCGCGAGATCACCTTCGACGATCTCTTCACCCATCGCGCCGGCCTCGCCTATGGCTTCACCTCGGTCGGACCCATCGCCTATGCCCACCAGCAGGCCCTGGGCGACGTGCTCAACGCCGCCATGGCCCCGGACGACTGGATGAAGGCCCTGGGCGGCCTGCCGCTGAGCTTCGCGCCGGGCGAGCGCTTCCACTACAGCCACGCCACCGATGTGTTGGGCTTCATCGTCGGACGCATCGCCGGAACGGGTTTTCGCGACGTTCTGATGGAACGAATCTTCGCGCCTCTGGGCATGACCGACACCGATTTCTACATTCCTTCGGAGAAGCGCGAGCGCGCGGCCGTGGTCTACAGACAGGACGACAAGTCCGGCGCCCTGGAGGCGGTGGCCTTCCATCGGCACGACACGCCGCCGGCGTTTTGCGGCGGCGGAGGCGGACTGGTTTCCACGGCCGACGACTATCTGAAGTTCGCCAGAATGCTGCTCGGCCGCGGCGAGGTGGATGG
>DATCEL010000297.1:0-5059 GCA_036510115.1 Caulobacteraceae bacterium | reverse complement strand
TTCGAGGACGCCACCTCGCCGACTTGGCGCAATGTCATCGACGGTCAGGTCAATCTAAAAGACCGTTGGGCCGGCGCGCTCGACTTCACCGATCCGGCGAGCGGCAAGGCCTACGCCTTGAAACCCGATCCGGCCGTGCTGATGGTTCGCCCGCGCGGCTGGCATCTGCCGGAGCGGCATATTCTCATCGACGGCGCGCCGGCGTCAGGCTCGCTCGTCGACTTCGGCCTCTACGTCTTTCACGCCGCCGCCGCCCAGGTGGCGCAAGGCACGGCGCCCTACTTCTACTTGCCGAAGATGGAATCCCATCTCGAGGCGCGGCTGTGGAACGAGGTTTTCGTCCACGCCCAGGAGACCCTCGGCCTCGCGCGCGGGACCATCAAGGCCACGGTGCTGATCGAGACCCTGCCCGCCGCTTTCGAGATGGATGAGATTCTCTTCGAACTGCGCGACCACATGGCCGGACTGAACTGCGGCCGCTGGGACTACATCTTCTCCTACATCAAACGCCTCGGCCGTCAGCCCTGGGCCCTGACGCCCGACCGCGCCGCCATGGGCATGGGATCGGCTTTCCTGCGCGCGTATTCCCTGAAGCTCATCCAGACCTGTCATCGGCGCGGTGCCTTCGCCATGGGCGGCATGGCGGCGCAAATTCCGGTCAAAGGCGATCCGGCCGCCAATCAGGCGGCGTTCGCGCGGGTGCGCGCCGACAAGGAGCGCGAGGCCGGCGATGGTCACGACGGCACCTGGGTCGCTCATCCCGATCTGGTTCCCGTGGCCATGGAAGTCTTTGACCGTCTGATGCCGGGGGCCAATCAGCTCAGCCGGCTGCGCGAGGAGGTCACCGTCAGCCGCGACGACATGCTTGAGGTTCACAAAGGCGCGCGCAGTGAGCAGGGCCTGCGCGAAAACATCCGCGTCGGCGTCCAATATATCGAGGCCTGGCTGCGCGGGCGCGGGGCCGTTCCGCTCTACAATCTGATGGAGGATGCGGCCACGGCCGAGATCAGCCGCGCGCAGATTTGGCAATGGATCGCCCAGGGCGCGACACTCGACGACGGGCGGACGGTAACCCCGGACCTGTTCAAGGCGCTGCTCGCTGATGAAATGGCCGCTCTGGAAGCGTCCCTGCCCGGCTTTGGCGCTGGCGCCTTCCCCAAGGCGATCGCGATCTTCTCCGAGATGAGCCTGTCGGACCGGTTCGAGGAATTCCTCACCCTCCCCGCCTATGAGGCGCTGGAAGGCTGACCGGGCCGGTCGCGCCGCCATTGACGCGCCGCCCACCCACGCGGCTTAATACGGTTGTTTGAATTCGCAGCCGCGCGCCCAAGGACACCATCAATGACCGCACTGAACGCCGTGACCGACTATGCCCGCGACGGCGACGTGGGTGTGATCACCCTCAACTCACCGCCGGTGAACGCCTTGTCGGCGCCGGTGCGCGACGGCCTCGCCGAAGGGACGAAGACGGCTCTGGCCGACCCCGCGGTCAAGGCGATCGTGATCATCTGCGAGGGTCGGACGTTCATCGCCGGCGCCGACATCACCGAGTTCGGCGGGGCGCAGAAGGGCGCCAGTCTTTACGAGGTCCAAGGGGCCTTCGAAGGCTCTTCCAAACCCGTGATCGCCGCGATCCATGGCACGGCCCTGGGGGGCGGTCTGGAGGTCGCGCTCGCCTGTCACTATCGCGTGGCGGTTCCCTCGGCCCGCTGCGGCCTGCCGGAAGTCAATCTCGGGCTGTTGCCGGGCGCCGGCGGCACTCAGCGCCTGCCGCGGATCGTCGGCGCGGAAAAGGCGCTGGAGATGATGACCAGCGGCAGTCATGTCCCGGCCAAGGCGTGCCTGGCCATGGGCCTCGTCGACGAGATCGTCGAAGAGGGAAAGCTGCGCGAGGGCGCCCTCGCCTTCGCCCGCAAAGTCGTCGCCGAAGGCTGGCCGCTGAAGAAGGTGCGCGATCGCGACGACAAGGTCGCGCCCGCCCGCGGCCATCCGGAGATCTTCGAAAACTTCCGCAAGGCCAACGCCCGCAAGTTCCGCGGCTTCCTGGCCCCCGAATACAATATTCGCTGCATCGAGGCGGCGGTGAACGAACCCTTCGAGGAAGGCCTCAAGGTCGAGCGCCGCCTATTCATGGAGTTGATGACCGGACCCCAGAGCGCGGCGCAGCGCTACGCCTTCTTCGCCGAGCGCGCTGCGGCCAAGATTCCCGACGTGCCGGACGATACGCCGATCATCCCAGTGAACAGCGTCGGCATATTGGGCGCCGGCACCATGGGCGGCGGCATCGCCATGAATTTCGCCAGCGCCGGCGTACCGGTGACCCTCGTCGAGGTGAAGCAGGACGCCCTCGATCGCGGTCTGGCGGTCATTCGCAAGAACTACGAGCGCACTGCGGCGCGCGGCGGCATCACCGCCGAGGATGTCGAAACGCGCATGGGCCTGATCAAGGGCTCGCTCGAGATGAACGATTTCGCCGGCGCCGATCTGGTCATCGAGGCGGTGTTCGAGCGCATGGACATCAAGAAGGACGTGTTCACCCGGCTGGACGCCATCTGCAAGCCGGGGGCGATCCTGGCGACCAACACCTCGGCGCTCAACATCGACGAGATCGCATCGGTGACCAAGCGGCCGGAGGCGGTCATCGGCTTGCATTTCTTCTCGCCGGCCAATGTCATGAAGCTTCTCGAAATCGTGCGCGCCGACCATACGTCAAAGGTCGTCATCGCCACCTGCATGAAACTGGCCAAGAAAATCGGCAAGATCGCCGTTCTCGTCGGCGTCACGCCGGGCTTCGTCGGCAACCGCATCCTGGCCCAGCGCCAGCGAGAGGCCCAGAAGCTGGTCATGGAAGGGGCGATGCCCTGGGACGTCGACCGCGTGCTGTATGACTTCGGCTTCCCCATGGGTCCGTTCGCCATGAGCGATCTGGCGGGTCTCGACATCGGCTGGGTGAAGGAGCGGTCCAAGGGCGAAACCATCCGCGACGTGCTCTGCGAGATGGACCGGCGCGGTCAGAAGACCGGGGCCGGCTACTATGACTACGACGAGAACCGCACCGCCAAGCCATCGCCGGTGACCGAGAAGATCATCAAGGATTTCATGGCCAAGTCGGGCGTCAACCCACGTCAGATCTCCGATGAGGAAATCCTCGAACGCTGCGTCTATCCGATGGTCAACGAGGGGGCGAAGATCCTCGAGGAGGGCAAGGCCATCCGCGCGTCGGACATCGATGTGGTGTGGGAGAATGGATATGGCTGGCCGGTCTACCGCGGCGGCCCGATGTTCTTTGGCGACCAGATGGGTCTGGACAAGGTCCTCGCCAAGATGAAGCAGTTCCAAGGCGAGATGGGCGACGCTTTCAAACCCTCCGCCCTCTTGGAAAAGCTGGTCGCTGAGGGCAAGCGCTTCCAGGATGCGCGCTAACGATTCCGTTGACGTAGCGTGACTAAGGACTAAGCTTCGCCATCTCTGAGGGGGAGGCTGAAAAGATGCGCGCACTCACGGCGATGGCGTTGACTCTGGCGCTGGGAGCGCCGGCGGCGCCGGCGCTGGCCCAATATGGCATGGATAGGAATCCGCCGAAAAACGGGGCCACGCCGGAATTACCGCGTTGCGATCGTCCGCTGGGAACGGCCGCCATCCATGAGCCGGATCACGACTGGTGGTCGGGCTTGGGCCTTTCCAATCCAGAGGCCTTGCTCAAGCTGTTCGCATTGCGCTCGGGCTGTCTGCGGATTGTCGATCGCAACGCCGGCCTCGCCATGCGGCAGCAGGAATCCGAACTCAACAGCTCAGGCGACTTGCGGCGCGGCCAGAATTTCGGTCGCGGCCAGGTGACGGCCGCCGACTACTTCATCGTGCCCGACATCGCCGATTCCAACCGCAACTCCGGCGGCTCCAACATCGGCGGCGCCCTCGGCGGCTTCCTTCCGGGCGGTTTCGGCGCCTTGGCCGGCGGCCTGCACGTCAAGAAGAGCGAGGCCCACACCCTCATCACCCTCGAGGACGCCCGCACCACCGAGCAGGTCTATGTCGCCGAGGGCCTCGCCCAAAAGAGCGACATCTCCTTCGGCGGCGGCGGCTTCGGCGGCGGCTGGGGCGGCTGGGGCGCCCTGGCTGGCAGCAGCTACGCCAATACAGACATCGGCAAAGTGATCAGCGCCGCATACTTCAACGCCTTCGTCGATCTGGTGCACTACATGCAAACTCAGCAGCCGGGCGCGCAGGCGGCCAGCGCCCCGGTCGCCAGCCAACGGGTGACAACCAATGTGCAATTGCGGGCTGGGCCCTCGACCAGCGCGCGGATCACCTACACGCTGCATGCGGGCGCATCGATCTATCCGACCGGCAAACGCGACGGGATCTGGATGGAAGTCGATGACGAAAACGGCAACCGTGGGTGGATGTTCTCGGCCTACTCCACGTCGCGCTGAGTTCGTCCGATGGTCTAGTGAAAGTCGCGGCTGCGCTGGAGGCGTCCAATGGCGGCGCCTTCGGCTTCGTGCAGATCGGCCAGACGGCTGGTGAGGTCGGTGAAGCGTTCGGCGACCACATGGATCACGTCGCCGGCGCGTTGCAGGCGCCCGTGCACCACCAGGAAGCGTGAGGCCATGACCGTCCGTCGGTTGGCCAAAAAGACGTCGGGCCAGACCACGGCGTTGGCCGCTCCGGTTTCATCCTCCAGGGTGGCGAAAACGACGCCCTTGGCCGTTCCCGGCCGCTGGCGGATCAACACCAGCCCGCCAACCGTGATGCGCGCGCCGTCGCGGAGGTCCTTAAGCCGCGCCGCGCTGACCGCGCCCAGGTCGGTGAGCAGGGTGCGGAAGAAGGCGCAGGGGTGGGCCTTCAGGGAAAGACCGACCGTGCGATAGTCGTGCGCCACATGGGCGCTCAGCGCCATGACCGGAAGCGTCGCCGCCGTCTCCGCCGGCGGACCCATCAGGGTGAGCAGCGGCGCCTGGATTTGCGCTTTCGCCTCGGGTGCGAGGCCCTTGACGGCCCACAGACCCTGTCGGCGATCGAGCCCCAGAGAACGCAGAGCGTCGGCCTCGGCCAGGAG
>DATCEL010000296.1:0-3748 GCA_036510115.1 Caulobacteraceae bacterium | reverse complement strand
TCTGCCGGACCGACGTTGACATGGCCACCATCGAGGCGGCCGTCCAGAGTGGGCTGAAGGCCGCGCAGGCTCTGCAGCTCCGCGCGCTCGCGGAAGGCGGGAAAATGATTGGCACGCCGATCACCACCGCCAAGCACCAGGTCTATAGCGACGCCCACTTCCTGGCCGCCAAGTTGGCGCTGCTGCCGCTCGCCTACGCCGCCACCGCGGCTTCGGCCTATATGGGCGCGGGACCTGTAAACTCCGAAGGCGCGATGCCCATGAACGCCTATTCGCCAAGAACCTATTCAGCTCTGCTGCCCCTGGCGTTCACCCTGGATTGGTTGAAGACCGCCTATTGGTTGGGCAGACGTCTTCTTCCGGGCGGCTCGCCCTCAGGCGAGCATGACGATGAGATCACCGTCGACGGCGGTCACTTGGTCGCGCCGCTAGCGCCCCTGCTGGCGGCGGTGGGCGAAACGGTTTCGCTGGCCGGCCAGTGGTTGCAAGATCGAGCGGGGCAAATTGAGCCGACGCGGAGCGCGCCGCCGGCCGGGGCGGCTTTCGCCGCGGCGCTCGGGACTTTCGTCGACCAGGCGCAGAGGACCGCCCGCGCGGCCTACGCTCCGCCTTCGACGCTCGACTCAACCGGTGACGACGACGCCCATCGCCGACGTTGGCGAACGAAACGATGAGGTTGCCGGAGTAGTCGAGGATGGACACCACAGTATCGGCGACAGCCGAAATCATTGCAGAACTGGGCTTCAGCGAAGAGATTACCCGCGTTCGCCAAAGGATCGACACGTGGATTTCGACCGCAAGCGTCGAAATGCAGCCGCTCCTCCATTGGCAATTCGTCGCCAGGTCGAAGTACTTCCGGCCGCTGACGATCTTCAGTTGTTTTCGCGCCCTGTCGCCCGACCCGATCCCGGAGACGATCATTCGCTCAGCGGCGGTGCTGGAGATGATGCACAACGTGTCGCTGATCATCGACGACATTCTCGACAAGTCCGAGGAACGCCGGGGAAAGGCCACGCTGCACAGCAAGTTTGGATTGCTCCCGGCCCTGATGGCCTCGGGCTACATCGTCGCGGATGGCTATCGGATGTCAGCGGACGACCCACACGACGTGCGCCTGTTCTCAGATCTGCTTAAACGCCTTGGTGTCGCCGAATGTCTGCAGTGGCGACTGCGTCGGCAACCGCTGGGCGTCGATGACTGGCTCGAGATAGCCAGCGAGGACACCGGCTCAATGTTTGAAACCTGCGCTTGTCTCGCCACCCGCGACGATTCCCTGCGCAAGTTCGGCCATCTTCTGGGAGTTCTCTATCACGGCTGCGACGACGTCGGCGACGTAAAGGGGCTTGAGTCGCTCGGTGGCGGCGGCGAGGAGGACCTGCGCGATGGTATCCTCACTCTGCCCGCGTCGCTGGCGATTCAGGATCCGGAGATTGCCGCCCTGTTTTGCAAATCTGCTCCGACTACGGACGAGTTGGCCCGAATCTCGGCGGCGATGAGCGCCGAGCTCCCGGCCGCTGAACGCAGGCTGGATGAGCTTGCCGCGGAGGCCAAGTGGGAGGCGCATTTCCACGCCAGCCACCCCGCCGCGCTTTTGGCGCTCGTCGATCACACGCGAGAACTCTCTCGGCGCTGAAGAAGCGTGGCTCGAGGCCGCGCCACACCAGGGTCAACTCGACGACCTATCGCTCCAGAGCCATGAGAAGCTTGGCAAGGCCGGAAGCGGCGCGCTGCTCCCAGGCTTTCGCGCCCATGGTCTGAGCGAGCGCGATGGCCTCACGGAAGTCGCTCTCGGCCATCGCCGCCTCGCCGCGTTCCACTCGGAGTTCGGCGCGACAACTGAGTGTAAAGGGTCGAAATACACGCTCCTGCGGATTGATGGTGAGCGCCCTGTCGAGCGTATCGAGGGCCATCTCCATCTCTCCGGCAAGCGCCTGAATCTCGGCGCTAAGCGTCAATCCGAATGTGCGGCCGACCAGAGCCGTATCTCCATCTGCCGCGGATTGACGAATTAAATGAATGCCTTCGACAACCGCGCCTTGGCGAGCTCTGGCCCAACCGAGCACACCTCGCGCCAACTGGGCGGCGTAGGCTAGGCCGTTCTCCTCAGCCAGGGCCACCAAGGCGCCAGAGGCGGCCTCGGTTGCTCCGACATCGCCCCTGCAAGCCTGCAGGACTCCCTGGAAATGCAGGGTCATGGCCAGGTCGTAGGGATCCTTTGTATGCTCGGCCAGCGCCGCGGCGCGGGCGGTCCGTTGGCCGGCGACGTCATCACGCCCCAGTATCCACGCCGCCAAACTGGCCACGCCGATGCTGATGACATTGTTTCCCGGGGCTTGCCTCGCGCCGGCGTTGTCGATGAGGGGGCTCATGAGCGCGAAATGCTTTTCCACCCCGGCGAGGTCACCGCTGTAGAAGCGCGACTGCAGCTGAGCATTGTGGGCGAAGAGCAGGCGCGAGGGCTTGTCGCCTTCGCCGTGGGCAAGATCCAGAATATGGTCGGCAAGGACAGCGGCGCCGGCGTAGTCGCCCGCCGTGAGAATCGCCTGCCAGATTCGACCCTCCTCACGAACAAGTTGCGCGACGCTGCCGGATTTCTCGGCCAGCGCCTTTGCCCGCGAGGCGGCTTCCACGGTCTCCGGCGCCGCGTAGCCTCGGGTCAGGGCCAGCATGCGGGTCAGTTGGCTGGTAAGTTCCAACTCCGTCACGTCCCGTTCCGGCGTGAGCGGATCGGTTAGGAGGATGGCCAGCGCGTGACGAAAGGCGCCCTCGGCTTCCTTGAACGCGCGCCGCGCGTAGGCGCTCTGCCCGGCCAGTTTCCAGGCGGCGATCGCCGGCGCCGCCTCCTCGGCCGCGGTCCAGTGTCGCGCCAGGATCTCAGGATGCGCGCGACCGAGATCGGCAAATCTCGCCGTGATCACCTGTGCGACCTTGCCGTGGAGTTCTCGTCTTCGGCTCTTGAGCAAGGCATCGTAGGCAGCGTCCTGCATCAGAGCGTGTTTGAACATATAGTTCGCATACGGAGGCAGTCCGCGCGCGAAGATCACATCGTCCTCGGTGAGCCGTGCGAGATCCGCCTGTAGTTGGCCTTCCGGCATTGATGCGACCGCTGAAATCAGCTCGTAAGAGAATTCTCGACCGAGCACGGACGCGAGTTGAGCCATCTGCTTGGCGCGCCCGAGTCGATCGAGACGAGCGGTCAGGGAATCGCGCAGGGTGACCGGGATCGCGTGGCTCGCGACGGCGCGGCTTTCGGCGACCAGCCGGGCCAGTTCCTCGGCGAATAGCGGTACGCCATCCGCGCGATCGACCAGATCAATCAAAATCTTGCGATCCAACGCGTCGTGAGGGATCACCCCTTCGATCAGTTCGCGCGTGTGCTTGTCGTCCAGACGACCCAGGGTGATCTGCGAGAGGTGCCCCCTCGCAGACCAGGCTGCCCGGAACTCGGCGCGCGCGGTCAAGAGCAGCATGATCGGCGCCCCACCGCCCTGCTCGACCAGAGTTTGAATGAACTCCAAGGTCGACGGGTCGATCCACTGCAGATCCTCGATCACAATGACCAACGGCTGGGCGCGCGTGGCGCTGAACACCCAGGCCGTCAGGGCGGCGAGCAAGCGCGCGCGCTTTTGATCCGCGGAGAACATCAACGGCGCATAGCTGTCCGGCGTCGGCAGGCGCAGCATCTCGGCGATCAGAGGGACCGCCTCGGCGAGCTTCAGGCCCGCCGCGGTTAATGCCTGCTCCAGCC
>DATCEL010000295.1:0-2961 GCA_036510115.1 Caulobacteraceae bacterium | reverse complement strand
TCATCTTGGACGCTGGCGCCGTCCGCTTCCGGCCTGACCGCAGCGGGAAAGATCGACTCTTTGCGGTCATTGGTTCCCGGCAGCTACCGATGATCCGCTGTCCATATGGTTTTTGACTATCTCTTCAAGTATGTCCACATTTACATCTTTCAAGTTTCTAAACTTGATGCAATAGCCTGTGACCGTTGCCTTTCCAAGGCGTCTTCCATAGGTTTCAGATAAGTATTTTTTGTCCTTTATGCCGATTATATAGACAGATATGCCTGTCGTATTTGCACTCACGCCGATTTGATAAAATTCTTTAGTTATGCCATTGGAATACTCAATTGCTTGTTTCCCATAGCCAATGTTTGGATTGGAAACGACTTTATTTTCACTACTTCTTCCATCCAAGAACCACAGTTTACATTGCGGCGACATAATAAGTATGCGCAGGTGCAATTCTCGCATATCTTCGCGTTTTGAGTTAGGTTGATCGGCAATATACTTGTTGATCTGCTCTTGCACATTCATGCTAAGAGTCTCCGATTTCCGTCGTCCCACAGACTTCAGAGATTCACACGGGCCATGCCGGCTTCGTTGTAGCGCGGCCCGGCGGTGCCCCCACTCGGCGCCGCGGCGGCGATGGTCGCCAGATCGTCCTTGGACAGCGTCACATCGGGCGCGCGCACGCTATCGCGCATGGTCTCGCGCCGCTTCACGCCGGGAATGGGCACGATGTCGGGGCCTTGGGCCAAGAGCCAGGCCAGGGCGATCTGGGCGCTGGAGACGCCATGGCGCGCCGCCAGCTTCGCTATCGCATCGACGATGGCGAGATTCCTGGGCATGTTCTCGGGCGAGAAGCGCGGATCGTTGTGACGCCAGTCGTCCGCCGGAAGATCGCCGAGGCTGCGGATGCCGCCGGCGAGAAATCCGCGGCCGAGCGGACTGTAGGGAACGAAACCAATGCCGTTCTCGCGGCAGGCAGGCAGGATCTCTTCCTCCACGCCGCGTTCCCAGATCGAATATTCGCTCTGTAGCGCGGCGATCGGATGGACCTGGGCGGCGCGGCGCACCGTCTCGGCCGAGGCCTCTGAAAGGCCGATGTGCCGGATCTTGCCTTCCTTCACCAATTGAGCGAGGCCGCCGACCGTCTCTTCGATGGGCGTCTTGGGGTCGACGCGGTGCTGGTAGAACAGGTCGATGGTCTCGGCGCCCAGACGTTTCAGCGAGCCTTCACAGGCGCGGCGGGCATTCTCGGGGCTGCCGTCGAGGCCGACCGGCGTGTCGCCATTCCAGCGCATGGCGAACTTGGTCGCGATGACGAGGCCGTCCCGCCGACCCTTGATCGCGCGGCCGACCAATTCTTCGTTCTGAAACGGTCCATACATCTCGGCGGTGTCGAAGAAGGTCACGCCGAGGTCGATGGCCTCATGGATGGTGCGCAGCGACTCGTCGTCGTCGGCCTGGCCATAGGCGATGTTGCCTCCGCGGATCATCGGCATGCAGCCGATGCCGATCGCCGAGACGTCCAGGCCCTGTCCCAGTGTGCGGTGCTTCATGTGGTGACTCCAGAAACCGAGGGTTGAATCTAAAAAGAAAGCGCGACCGGGCTCTTTGGCTCCCTCACCGGCGTGGGGTGTAGGGGCGGTCGCGTCGCCATTCCTCCGCGAAATGCTCCAGTGACGGATCCGGCGCGTCCGGCAGGGTGACGACAAGCCTGGCGAGAAGATCGCCGCGACGGCCTTGCGGGTCGGCGAGGCCGCGCTTGCGGAGTCTGAGCGTCGATCCGGAGTTGGAGCCCTTGGGGACGTTCAGCGTCACCGGGCCGTCCGGCGTCTGCGCCTGCACCTTGCCGCCGAGAACCGCGTCGGGAACCGAAACCGGCAGGTCCATGACCAGGGCGTCGCCCTCGCGGCGGAACCGGGGGTGGGGGCGAATGGCGATCTCGATCAGGGCGTCGCCAGGGCCGGCGCGTCCGGGCGCGCCTTGCCCCTTCAATCTCAGCACCTGGCCTTCGCTGGCCCCGACCGGAATGGTCACATCCAGGTTGCGGCCGTCGCTGAAGGCGATGCGCTTCTTGCCGCCCTGGATGGCTTCCTCGAGATCGATGTCCAACCTGGCGCGCACATCGCCGCCGCGCGAAGCGAAGCCACCGCCCCGTCGGCCGCCACCGCCGCCGAACATTTCGCCGAGGATTTCACCAAGGTCGACATTGTCGAACTCGCCGCCGCGCGGTCCGCCCCCCTGACCGAAGGGATTGCCGGTAAACCCGCGGGCGATCTCGCGCCCGTCCGCGTCGATCTCGCCGGCGTCGAATTTGCGCCGCTTGTCGGGATCGCCGAGCAGATCGAAGGCGGCGCTGAGCCGCTTGAATTTTTCCTCAGAGGCCTTGTCGCCGCGGTTGGCGTCGGGATGGTGCTGCTTGGCCAGCTTGCGGAAGGCCTTGCGGATGTCATCCGCGCCGGCGCCCCTGGCCACGCCCAATTCCTTATAAGGATCCTGCGCCAAGCCGTGCTTTTCCTTGCGAGTGACGAGTCTTCGCCTGAGTTAGACGCTCTGGCCGGTCGCGCAAGACTCTACAACCCGCGCTCGATCAGCAGGTCGGGGGCCATGAATTCGAGAGCGTCGTCCGGCTCGGCGAGACTGTCTTCGTTTACGGTCTGGCCGCGAATGGAGACGCCGGCGGCGTGAACCGTTTCCGGATCGCCGCTCACCAGAGGATGCCAACTCGCCAAACCGCGGCCTTCACCGAGCCGACGATAGGCGCAGCTCTTCGGCATCCAGGCGAGCTTCGACACATTCTGGGGCGTGAGCTTGATGCAATCGGGCACGCTTTCTCGGCGGCGCTCATAGTCGCGGCAGCGACAGGCCGCCCCATCGAACAGGCGGCAGGAAACGCGCGTGGGGGTCACCGCGCCGGTGTCCTCGTCTTCGAAACGGACCAGGCAGCAGAGGCCGCAGCCGTCGCACAGACTTTCC
>DATCEL010000294.1:0-4905 GCA_036510115.1 Caulobacteraceae bacterium | reverse complement strand
CGGGATCTTCTTCAAGAGCAAGGACCCCAAGGCCCTGGCCCGGTGGTATCGAGACGTCCTCGGGATGACGCTCGCCCCATGGGGCGGCGCGATGCTTCGCTATGATGCGCCGGGGCATCCGCAGGTTCTTGTCTGGAGCCCATTTCCGCAATCGACAACCTACATGGCCCCCTCCACGCGAGAGTTCATGATCGATTTCGCGGTCGATGATCTGGACGCGTTCCTCAGCAAACTGAAGGCGAAGGGCGTCACCGTGATCAAGCGCGACGACTCAAGCCCTGATGGCAGCTTCGCCTGGATCATGGATCCCGACGGCACGAAGATCGAGCTGTGGCAGCCTAAGGCGAAGTAGGAGTGGCAGGCACGGAGATCGCTACCTTGGGGCGCTCAGAACGCGTTCGAGCGAGACGGTGGCCGCTGAGGGCTTTCATTTGGCGCCCCCCAATTTTATCGCCTCGATAACCGAGCTTCCATACTGGTCGGCGAAATCCCTGACAGCCAATCTGAATTCAACGATTTCGAAGCCATGACGCCAGAGTTCCGGACTTTGGACGACCTTCTTCTGCCAGAACAAAAACGCTTGATTGAAGCTGTCCTGACTCGCGAACAGCGACATATCTATTACCAAAACGAGCTTGTTCGGAGAGCCGCGGGCAGTGGAAGGAGACCACCCCAGCAGGAAGGGCCCATCTCCATCGAGTTTGGCCCCCTGACGTTCGGCGTCGCGGATGGCGGAGATGCCGCCGTAAAGGTCGTAGTGGTCTATCGCGTATGAGCAGTTATCGGCCAGGGCCTGTGGCGCCGACGGATTGTCGAGCGGCCAGATCGTCAACATCTGATCGCCGATGCGAACCGAAGACGGCAACGACATCTGGGGCGGCAGATAGGCCTTGTAGGCCGCGCAGGTCATGAGCAGGCGAGCGCGTGTCGCCGAGGTCGGCCGCGCTCGAAAGCTTACGACGCCATAAGCGCCGATTCCTGGAGGCGGAATGTCGGTGGCTCGAACATAGGCCCGAGTCGGGACCAGTTCTCGCATAGGGCCTGCCGGCGCCGTGGGTCCGCCGGACGGACCGGGCGTGGTTCGCGGCGTGGCTGCTGGATATCCCTGCCCCACGGCAGCCTCAGCGTCAGCCGCCTGGGGAACGAACGTGGGGGCGCGGCGAACCTCCGACCGCCCGCCGGCGCCGAGCGAGTGCGGCGGCCCCATTGACGGTTCGCGCCACGTCCGCGACGGCGCCCGATCCCACGTCGCCCCCGGAGATTCGCCACGGCCGGTCTGTGGAAAGCGTTCGAACGGGCGGGGACTCTCCGATCTGCCGCCACCCACAGACCCGGTGTCCGGAATGCAGACACACGCGCGTGGGGTGCAAGACTCGCGGGTTCCAGCTGGACAGTCCGCCGCCGTCGCGCTCCCGACGAAGCCCACAATGCAAGCCAGCGTCAAAGCGCCGACGGCCCAGGCGACCGACCGAACCGATTGGGTTTGGCAATCAGGGTTCACGGCTATCCTTTTGGACACCCTGGCGCGGGACAGCCGGTCTCGCGGATGAAACGGCGAAGACGAGCGCGCCCACGGCGTTGACGAAAATGATCACCAGCGCCAACACCATGGTTGCGCCCGCGGGGGTGCTCGGTCTGATCCAGGCCAAGACCAGCAAGCCAACAAGAAGGCCAGCGGCTGTCAATTCAAGGTGACGAGTGAATGCCGATTTCACGCCCGACGCCCGCGTCCAACAATGAATATCCGCCGAAAACTTCGGCGACGCTTGAATGCTAGACCCAGAACCTTGGTTTTGAAAGTAGCGCCGCGCCTGGCCTGCCGCGAAGAGTGAAAGACGGTCGAAGTACGGGAGATTCAGTTCTGGCTGCTCTGATAGCCCCAACTCGAATACGCCAGTTGGGCGTGATTTTGGGTTCAGCCGAGCCGATTGGGGGTTCTGGCGTGGGGGTCAGGCGCGAGCGAGCATTTCGCCAAATGTCTTGGCGAACAGGTGGGCGTCACCCGGCCACCGGGCCGAGACGTAGTTCCTGTCGACGACCACCCAAGCCGCCCGCGTATCGTCAGGCGTGTCGCGGTGCAGGCCCGAGGTTTTGCGTCGGTGATCGGGCGCATCGCCGGGCACGTCGATAAAATCGGCCGGCGATCGGAGCGCCCGCGTGACCTCCTGCTCGGCCGACATATAGCCCTGTGGCTGATCCTTCTCCTCCAGGTAGGTGCGGTAGTAGTCGCGGTCCCATGGGCGTCCGACATGAGCCAGGGCGTCCGCGGTTCTCTCCTGGCGCCAGGTCAGGGCGGTGGTTCTGCGGCCGTGCAGCACGGAGCGGCCCGTTGGGTCTCGGCTGCGCGCGGCCAGGAGCACGCCGTGGCAGATCGCCGCGACGGGCCTGTCCGCAGCGAAGAACCTGGCCACGAGCGACTGGAGCACCGGGCTCTCCAGATATTCTCTCATGCCCCGGGCGCGGTGACCGCCGGCGAGCAGCAGAGCGTCGAAGTCGCCGCCCGTCAGCTCGTCCCAACGTAGAGGATGCTGGAACGCTTGGTCCTGGATCATCTCGGAGTAGGTGCGCCGGGCATCCCTGTTGGCGCGCAGAACGAGGCCTATCAGCCGCAGGCGCCGAAGGCCGGGAACCAGGCTCCAGGGATCGAGACCGATCCCGTCGAGCATGATCGCGTCGCCCTCGCCGGGCCTGCCGTCCGGCGTCGCGAAGCGCACCGTGTGACCGAGCGCGGTCAGCACCGTCCAGCTGATCGCGACTTCAGTCGGGTCGAAGTCACGGCGTGGGATCGGGAACAGCACTCTCGCCATCGGTTACCCCTCCTTTGAGGCGCTTCCACCACGGGTTCGGTGACTTGCCACCACGGCGGCTCGACCGGCATCGGCGGCCATGCGCCCAGCAGGCGCCCCTCCGGGTTCACCAAGACGATCCGCGCGAGGCGGGGAGGCGGCGGGCTCATCTTTCCGACATAGCGTGCTCAAAGTCCGCAACCCACACATAGCTGACGTTGATTGAGCGGCTAATCTCGTTCCCTGTGTGACGTCTGGCACGGCTCGGGCGACTAATAGCTGGAATGATCGAAGCACTCACATCTGTCGCGGCCGAACCCGGGACCGAGGACGCCACCAGCCCGGCGCGGTTCACCGCGTTGCTGGAAGGGCAAAAACGCACCCTCTACAAGGTGGCCTACATCTATTGCCGCGACCCGGAGGAGCGGCAGGACTTGGTCCAGGAGATCGTGATCCAGCTCTGGAGAGCGTTCCAGCGGTTTGACCGCCGCTCCAGCATCGCCACCTGGACCTATCGCGTGGCGTTGAATGTGGCCATCTCCTATCGCCGCCGCGAAGGCCGTCGCCTCCGCGACATGGCGCCGCTGGAGTTTGGGCTGAACGTGGCGGAGGCCAATCATGCCTTCGACGCCGACGCCCAGAAGAGCCGGGTGCTTCGCGCCTTGATCGATGAGCTGGACGAGTTGAGCCGCTCACTCACGCTGCTTTACCTCGAAGGTTTCGATCACGCCGAGATCGCCGAGATGCTGGGCACGAGCGTCAGCAATGTCGGCACGCGCCTTGGCCGCATCCGACGAAAACTGAAAACGCACATCGACCAAAAAGGGAGAGAGCTTCCATGACTGAGCTTGAAGATCTACGCGCGGATTGGGTCGAGCGGGACCAGTCCTTGGCCGCCGCCATCCGGCTGCACGCCGGCCTGCTCCGCGAATCCCTCACCGAACAGCGCCTGGAGAAGGTGCGCCGCTACGGGGCGATGCGCGGGGTCGATTTGTTGATCTGGATCTCGTTTCTGGCCGCCTTCGGCATGTTCCTGGTGCGGAGTTTCGGCGATTGGAAGTTCTTCGTCCCGGCGGCGGCGCTTCAGCTGTGGACCCTGGTCATGGGGGTGGTGACGATTCGTGAGCGCGAAGCGCTGCGGGCTGTGGATTTTGGTGAGCCGCCTCGTAAGGTGCAACTTCAGCTTGCCCGGTTGCGGCTCGAGCGCGCGCGCACCGTGCAATGGGCGCTTCTGACCGGTCAGTTGGTGTGGTGGATTCCGCTCGCCATCGTCGCATTTAAGGGCTTGCTAGGGGTCGATCTCTATACGGTCTCCGCCTTCATGCCGACGTTCATGGCCATCAATCTGGCGGTGGGTGTGGTCTTCATCCCGGTCGCGTTGTTGTCGGCGCGGGTGATTGGCCCCTTGCTCGCCGACACCCGTTTCTCGCGTAGCCTGATCGACGCAATCACCGGCCGCGACCTGGCGGAGGCCCAGGCCATGGCCAAGCGGATCGGCAGTTTTCAATGACCACAATCCGCCCAAAGCGGAGATAACGGCAAGTCCGCTTCCCACCCACTGCGGACACTACGATAGAGGGCGAACGGCCTCAAAGTTCGGGGGTTTCCCAGTCTCCCAAATTCGGATCCTCGTTCTGCCGCAGGCCGCAATTCGCGCACCTTGATGCGGGAATGATGGTGTGCGGTCGGCCGTGAAAGGTCTCCCCGCAACGGGGGCAGGCAAACGTCTCTCGGCGGACAAGCGATGCTATCCAGACCAGGCCCCAAACGATGAAGATGTCGAAGGTGATGTCATCGCCGCGAGCGCCCATGAACGCCCGGAGCGTGAAGTGAACGAGAAGCCAAGCCGGGAGAAAGGCCAAGAACAGCGTCCAGAAGGCGATTTCGTAGAACCGCAGACGCCGCCACGCCCTCGCGTAGTGGTCGGAGTCTGGCGGCGGTTCATTCATCGGCTCAACGCTTCTTTTAAGGGCCGCGCTTCCCAAGCCGCCTGATGGTCGAACCAACCGGTAAGCCGGACGCGGATCATCCAGAAGATCAGCAAGCCGAGCGGCACAAGCTGGGGCAGAAACAAGACCAGCGGCGTTTGATAGAGACCCGGCAGGAGGCGAGGCAATCC
>DATCEL010000293.1:0-2294 GCA_036510115.1 Caulobacteraceae bacterium | reverse complement strand
AGAGCGTCTGGCGCCGCCACGCCTCGGCCGCGGTGGACTAGGGCGCCGAAGCTCCAGTCATTCAGCCGGATCGGCGGGCGGCAGGAAAATCTGGTCGTATCGATCGAACTGGTGACGGGCGACGCGCGCCAGGCGGGCGATCAGGGAGGGGAACTTGGTCAACGTCTCGACCATGAATTCGACGGCGAGCTCGCGGGCGTCTGGATGGGTCTGGTCACCTGGTTCGAACGAGGCGATGACCCCGTCCAAGGGCATGGCCATGCGCACCATCAGGCTGTGCAGGTCCACGCGGAGCTCGGCGTCGCGCAGATCGAGCAGCAATTCGCGGTTGCGTTCGTAGATGTCGATCTCGCGTCGGGCGGAAAGCAGCATGCGGCGCGTCACTGGGCCAAAGCGATCGCCGACGCTCATCGAGCGCATGGCGCCTTCCAGAATGGCGTACAAAGTCGAAAGCGCCTCGCCGACCAGCAGGGCGGCGGCGCGCTCTCGCTGTTTGGCGCGCACCCGGCCCTCCCAAAGGTTGGCGACGACGCCGCTGACCGTCGCCACCAAGGCGCCCAGGGTCACGGCGGCGAGGGTCTCGGCATGGCCGCCGGCGGCTAGTTCGCGCAAATTGAGCGGCACGGATATTCCCTCCCAATTCAGCGTACCCTAGCGGATCGACCGGCGGCGCACCAAATCTCGCTTGAGGGAGCAATGGAAACGCGAAGGAACACCCCGCCATGGCTCGTAGCCAGCAAGACCTGATCGCCATCCGCCGCAGCGTCGAGCTGGTCGGCCGCTTTTCCGATGGCTTGATGCGCGTCGGCCCCTTCCGCCTGGGGGCCGAGGCGGCGCTGTCGTGGATTCCTGGTGTCGGCGAGGCCTACGGCGCCGCGGCCGCGATTTTTCTGATCGGCCAAGGCGCGCGAGCGGAAGTCCCGGCCAAGACGCTCCTTGTCACCGCCGTATTGATGTTTGGCCGGACGGTGATCAGCGCCGTCCCGTTCGCCGGTCCGGTGGCCGCCGACGCCCTGGCTCTGCACGGACTTTCCGCCCGAATGATCGTCAAGGCGATCGACCAAAAGCTGGCGGAACACGCCCAGCCCGTCAGGCCGGCGCGTGGCTGGCGCTGGCGTCGCGCGCCCGCGTTGGCGCCTTCAACTTAAGAAGGGACGCCGTCTCGCGTTCCTTTCCCCTCGACCCTATAGAAAGCGCGGGACGTTTTCTGGGAGGTCCGTGATGGCGATATTCGCGCTTATGGCGGGGTTGGCCGCAGGTCCGGCGCCAGTCTTCCCCGATCCGATCGGCCGCGCGAACGACGGCAAATCGCAATGCTATTCCCCCGATCTGGCGCGCAAGGTGTGCGCCTCTCTGGCGACTTACGCGATGAACGCCGATGGCGGCGTCGAGAACACCGCGACGGTGCTGCTATCGAAAGAACCCGTGGGCACCATGACCACGGTCTCGCCCGTGACCGCGGTCGGCGGCCGACTGTGCGGCGTGATGCGCGCGGCCGACTTGGACGGAGCAAAATTCATGGTGAGCGGAGCGCCAGCGGACGCCGCGCGCGCGGCCCAGCTCCACACCGCCGTCGCCGGCGCCTTTACGGCGATCATCGATCATACGGTGTGCGTGACGTTCATCGCCGACGGCTCACAGTTCGTCGCCCACACCGCGTTCGATGGCTTGCCGCGGCCGAATCTTGACCAGCGGGTGATCTGGGTCTCAACGGCGGACGGTTGGAAAGTTGCACCGTAGCCGAATAATAGATCGATCCATCTAGACATGGCACGAGCCATCTATTGGGCGACGGAGACCGCCCTCTGCGCCGGGTCGTAGTAGAACTGCTCCTCGACAATGCGCTCGTCGCGCCAGGTCTGCAGCGCCAGTTCGTCCAGACGGCGCGTTCCACCATCGGCGGTGGTGATCTCGAACTCCCAACCAATGACCACGCGGTCGCCATCGACGATCACTGGACTGGCTCGCCGAGTGACGATCGACCGGACCGAGCCCAACATCGCCTTCTCAGCCGCGATGAGCGCGTCACGACCCACGCGCGGCGGCCCGAGGTTTTCGCGCATGCTGGCGTCGTGTGCGTAGAAGTCAGCAATGGCCTCGACGTAGCGGCCCTCGCGCACGGCGGCGACAAAGGCGTTCACCCGCTCCCGGCTTGGCACGGTCTTTCTCCCATGAGCTTCACGCGAGATTAGATTGAACGATCCACCACGACAAGTGACTTGATAGATCAATCTAAAAATCCCTGGCCGAGGTCGCCAAATCACCTTAACTCGGCGACTCATGAGCGACCCGGC
>DATCEL010000292.1:0-8206 GCA_036510115.1 Caulobacteraceae bacterium | reverse complement strand
TGCGGGCGTGGGCGTGGGCGATGGCCACCGCCAGGGCGTCGGAGGCGTCCGGGGTCAGCGCCCCGCAGGTCGGCAACAGCCGGGCGACCATGAACGCTACCTGGGCCTTGTCGGCTCCGCCGGTCCCCACCAGGGCTTTCTTGACCACCTTGGCGGCGTATTCGGCCACCGGCAGGCCGGCGCTCGCCGGCGCGATCATCACCGCCGCGCGGGCATGGCCGAGCTTGAGCGTGGAGGCGCCGTTGGCGGTCATGAAGGTCTCCTCCACCGCCGCCTCGTGCGGCGCGTGCAGGACGATGACAGCGCCCACGGCCTCGAACAGGACCAGCAGGCGGCTGGCCAGAGGCAGGGTGTCGTCCGGCGCAATGACGCCATGGGCCACGTGGGTCAGGCGCGAGCCTTCGACGGAGACCACGCCCCAACCGGTCCGGCGAAGGCCCGGATCCAGCCCCAAGATGCGAATCGCGTTGCCCATGTGTTCCCCACCATCGCCGATGGGGGGGTGAAGGGGAAGGGCGGGCGTGGGTAGGGCCTCACCCCGTCAGTTTCGCCAAGTCCTCGTCACTGATGTCGGCGTTGGTCCACACGGTCTGGACGTCATCGTCGTCCTCGAGAGCCGCCACCAGTTTCATCAGCGTCGCCACCTCCGCGCCCGACACGGGGGTGTCGGACTTAGCCTTCCACACGATCTGCGCCGACTTGGCCGGGCCGAGACTGCCTTCCAGCGCCTCGGCTACGGCGGTCAGGTCCTCGAAGGCGGTGAAGATCACGTGGCTCTCGGTGTCGCTCTCGGTGTCCTGGGCGCCGGCGTCGATGGCCGCCTCCAGCACCTGCTCCTCGCTGCCCGCGGCGCGCGAATAGAGAATTTCCCCCAGGCGATCGAACATGAAAGCCACCGAGCCGGTCTCGCCGAGGTTGCCGCCGGTCTTAGTGAAGTGGCCCCGCACATTGGCCGCGGCGCGGTTGCGGTTGTCGGTCAGGGCCTCGACGATCACGCCCACGCCGCCAGGACCGAAGCCCTCGTAGCGGATCTCCTCCAGGGCATCGACATCGCCGCCCAGGGCCTTCTTGATCGCCCGGTCGATGTTATCCTTGGGCATTGACTCGGCCTTGGCGTTGGCGATGGCCAGTCTGAGGCGCGCGTTGGCGGCCGGATCGGGGACGCCCTGTTTGGCGGCCACGGTGATGTCACGCGAGAACTTGGAGAACAGCTTTGAGCGCTGGGAGTCCTGGCGGTCCTTGCGGAACTGGATGTTCTTGAACTTGGAGTGGCCGGCCATGGGTCCCGCAGGCTAGTCTGGTTGCCCGCGCTTCCTAGCGCCCCGCGCCCGCGCGCGCCAGTTCGCCCCGAGATTCCTCTGGGAGGTTAGCCATGACCGAGACGCCCGCAGCCCCCGTCGTCGCCGCTCGGACAGGCGCCGCCGCCGGAGCGGTAGCGTTCGGAGCGCTGGCCATCGGGGCGGTCGCGATCGGCGCCGTCGCAATCGGACGCCTCGCCATCCGACGCGTACGCCTCGGCGAAGTGACGATTGACCACTTGATCGTCAGGCGGATGACCTGGCTCGACTAGAAGCGGCTACCCGTCAGTAGGGAGGCGGGACCGGCGCCGCGTAGTATTCCTCGTAGGCGCCCGGCCCATATTCATCGTCGTAGGTCATCCGCGCGCGATTGTATTCGCGCAGTTGGCGCCGGTAGGAACTCTGATTGGCTCGATAGTCCGTCGAGCTTTGATCATAGTCGTTTCGCTGCCGGGCCGCCGTGTCGCGAGCATTGTCGTAGGCGCTCATGGCGTTCTGGTAGTTTTGATAGGACTGAGCGTTGTAAGCGGGCGCGTCCCCGTTCTGGTAGTCGCCAGGGGCCGGATACTGGCCCTGATAGGTGTCCGAATCGTAAGACGAAGAGGGATATTGCACCTGGGCGACGGCAGCCCCGGCCGCGAGGGCGGCGAAGGCGACGCCAAGGGCGGCGATGGTAAGCGGCTTCATTGAAACAAACTCCGGTTGGGTCCCTCGCGGGGCGAGTGCCGGGATTCAACGCGGAGCGGGGTCCAAGAGTTGCCCCAGTGGCGCGGGTCTTTTCGCATCCGGCCGGGCCACGGCGTACATTTCCCAGGCGATCTGTTTGAGAAGACCGCGCGAATCGCCGCCGACGCCATAAAGATCGAAATGGGTGCGCTCGGGCAGGAAGCGGATGTCGCTTCTCGCTCCCAGGGCGTCCAGAACCGCCTTCAGGCGACGGGCGGCGCCGTCGAGGTAGAAGGTGTCGGCGGTCCCCACGATCAAATGAATCTTACCATCGAGTTCAGGCCTCAGCTTCGTCCAGTCGCGGGCGATACGGTAAGCAATGTCGTAGTTCTCGCGCCAATAGGCGACGACGACGGGATCCACCGCGCCAGTCGCGCGGTCGAACATCGGTTCCGGCCGACCGTCTGGACCGCGCGGAGAGAAAACCCAATCGAATGAGGACATCTGGCCGCCGTAAGCGCCCTCCACCGCTTCAATGCGGGCGAAGTCCTCCATTTTGGCCAGCACGCGGCCGTGGTCGCGAACAATGGGGGCCGGCGTTCCGTCGCTCCGGCGATAGAGACTGGCGCCCGGCGCATAGAGATCGCTGCCGGTGAAATCGTGAAAATCACTGGGGTCTGGCGAGGTCGACCAGGTTCCGCCGAACAACGCCGGATATCGCGTCTGGAGCCACAGCGTCGCCCACCCGCCCGAGGAATGGCCGTTGAGAAACCGGCCTTTGGTGCGGGCGTCCATTCGCCAGACGTGCTCGAGATAGGGAATGAGTTCGGTGGTCAGGGCCTCGCCCCACGGACCGTTGTTGACGCTGTTCGCGAACTCGTGGGTTCCGCTGGCGCTCGACTCATCGAGGAGAACCCAGATCATCGGCGGGGCCGAGCCGTCGGCCATGGCGTCGTGGACATAGACCGCCGTGTCGACCAGGTGGCGCAACGACCCGCCGAAGCCATGGGTGAAATAGACTGTCGGATAGCGCTCGCCCGGATGGGCGCCGTAGCCAGGCGGGGTCACCAACCAGCCGCGCATGTGGATCGGTCGCCCCCAGAAGCGCGATAGAGCGGAACTGATGAAATCGATGGGGTGGGAATCGGCGCGCGCCGCTTCCTGGCGCGCCCTTGCGTCCGCCGGCGCGCCGGCCGGCGACAGCCACGGATCCGGCGGGGCGGCAATGGTCTGGCTGAGGGTCAGGTCGCCCCCGAGCGGCAGCGTAATCACGGTCACCGGACTGAGGAGGTCGCCGGCCTCGCGGCCGGCGTAGGCATAGCGATGATTCACATCGAGGACGGCCTGAACGGCGTAGACGCCCGCCGGCATTTTGGCGAAGGCCGAAGGATAGGCGATCAGATCGGCGTCGACATCGACGATCGAGCCCGGAGCGGCGTTCAGCACCTCCTGGGCCGCGATGGCTGTCTGGGTGGGGTTGGTCAGACGCGAGTCGACGTCCTTGATCGGGCCGCCCTCGGCTTGCGTCTGGGCTGTCGCCAGAGGTTCGGCGAAGAGCAACAGACGGCCGGAAACCGGTCCACTCGCCAGCGCGGGCATATGGACGCGGAAGATGACCGGATCGGCGAATGTCGCGCCGGCGAACAGGAGAGCAGCGACAAGCGTTGCCGGCAGCGATGAACGCAAGGAAGTCTCTCCGCCAATTGTTGCTGAATCGTCCTACGCGCGCCGACGCCGTCGCGCCAAGCGCGTCGGCGCCAATTCGCGCAAGGCCGTGGGCGCGAACGGGCCTAGGCGGTGGCCGCCATTTCGAAACTGGGCACCGACCGGGCCAAGCGGCCCCCGACGCGGATCGGTTCGAACCGTCGCGCCAAGCCGGTGGCGTCATCCGTCTCCAGGAACACGCCGCACACCGTGGCCGGCCCCTCGGCGGGCCGGTAGCGACCGCCCGAAATGCGGGTGGTGAACCGCCGCAACGGTTCTTCCTTTTGATTGCCGATGACGCTGTCGTAGTCCGCACAGGCGCCGGCGTCGGTCTGAAAGGCTGTGCCGCCGACGAGAATCTGTGCGTCGGCGGTCGGAACATGAGTGTGGGTGCCGACCACGAGGCTGGCGCGGCCGTCGCAGAAATGACCCATGGCCATCTTCTCCGAAGTGGCCTCGGCGTGAATATCGACCACGATGGCGTCCGCCGCCTCTCCGAGCGGGCAGGCGTTCAGTTCACCATCCACGGCGGCGAAGGGATCGTCGAGGGCGTCCATGTGCACGCGGCCCAGGAGGCTGACGACCAGCACCCGCTTGCCGCGTTCGGTTTCGAACAATTGAGCGCCCCGTCCAGGCGCCTGGGCCATGGCGGGATAGTTCAGGGGTCGCAGGAGACGCGACTCGCGCAGGATGTAGGTCAACGCCTCCTTCTGATCCCAGGAGTGGTTGCCGAGGGTGAGGCAATCGGCGCCGGCGGCGAAAAGGTCGCGGGCCGTCGCCTCGGTGATGCCAAAACCAGCGGCGGCGTTCTCGGCGTTGACGACGACGAATTCCAGGCCGAGGGCGCGGCGGAGCGCCGGCAAATGCTCGGCGAGGCCGTCGCGGCCGGAACGACCGACAACGTCGCCGAAGAAGGCGATGCGCATCAAAAGTCCTTTCGCGACTTCGTATAGCGGCTTTGCGCCAAATTGGCGTCCAAAGCTTCAACCGTCCGTCGGCGGCCGAAATGGCTTTACCGGCCGATCTCGAAAAACGTCCTTTCGGTCAGGATGGCGTCGATGGGCTGGTCGTGCGTCTCGCGGGGGACGGTCTCCACTTCCTGGCCCGAGAAGGCGACGCCGACGACCATGACCGGTCCGTGGGCGCGCAACGCAGCCAAGGTGCGGTCGAATGAGCCGCCGCCTTGTCCGAGGCGGCCGCCAGTCCTGTCGAAGGCCAGCATTGGCGCGAGAATGAGATCGGGCGTGGCCACGCCGCGGAGCGCGGTCGGCGAGGGTATGCCAAGGACATCTGGCGCCAGGGAATCTCCCGCGCTCCAAAGGCGAAAGACGAGCGGGGCTTCGATGGCCGTGGTCGCCGGGAGGGTCAAGGCCGCGCCCGCGGCGGCGAAGCGTATGAGCAGTGGCCAGGGATCCAGTTCCGCGCCGACCGGATAGTAGCCGCCGACCACCTGCGCCGTGGCGACAAGCCGCGCCGGAAAATGCGCGGCGGCTTGTTCGGCCGCGTCGGGATGGTCTCGAGCAAAGCGCGCACGGCGCCGACGCATCAGCCGGCGAAGCTCGGCCTTTTCTAGATTCGCCACCCGCCTATCCGAAAAGGGAAAGGGTGGCGGCGCCGCGAGAGCCGTGAAGGCGGTTGAAATCCCCTCGGACCTGGTAGACCAGGTGGGCGTCGTGTGCCCGGGACCACGATCCCGGCCAGGGACAACTCCCTATAGAAGCGATTAAGGTCCCCGGGATTAAGTAGCCTCCGACGCAAGCCGCAGCAGACCCGCCGACCCGTAACTTAGGGCGGCGGGATAGCCGACTCAAGGTCAGCGCGCGGCCAAGCTCTCGATCTTTTTGGCCGCGGCCTCGATCGCAGCGACCGCGCGCGAGTCGGCGATCTCAAGCAGATTTCCCATGCGAGCGATCTCGGCTTCGGCGGCGGCGAGCCGCTCTTCGGTCGCCGCACCTTCGTCGGCCAAGGTGAGCGCGCCCATCAGCATCACGCGTGTCTCGCCCAGATGTGCGGCTGCTTCCCCCGCCTCGCGCACCTTCTCATCGACAACGGCCGCGAGCGTCTTCAGCCGCGCCTCCTCGCCGTCCTCGCAGCCGAGGAGATAGGGCTTGCCGTTTATCTGAACCGTAAGCTGTCCCATGGTCAGCGAATCTCGGATTCAAGTTGGGTTTTCAATTCGGAAATGGCGTTCGCCAGCGCCGCCGAGGCCTGAACGGCCGCTTCCTCGAGTTGTCGCTCGCGGGCCCGGGCGACGTCGAGGTCGGAGGCCAGCTTGGTCCGATCCTGGTCGAACAGATCGCCGGCCTCCGCGCCGGCCTCGGCCAACCGTTTGGTCAGACGCTGTTCGAGCATGGTGACGGCGCGCTCAAGTCTCTGAGTCGCGGCCTCGAGTCGTCCGCCCTGACCCGCTCCAGCTTTCATCCGCCTCGCTCCGGCCTTTACTCGGCAGGTCCGTTCTATAGCCCCGCGCCGACGGGCGCAAAGCGCGTTGCTTGACCCCTCTGGCGACCCGTGCGAGGCGGCGCTTGTTTCCGCACCGCGGCGATTCCTAGCGAGGATCTAAGCGTCCGATGCCTGTCACGCCCCTGATCATGGCCAACGCCATTCGCGTCCTTTCCATGGACGCCGTGCACATGGCGAAATCCGGCCACCAGGGCATGCCGCTGGGCATGGCCGACGTCGCCACCGTTCTGTGGACCAAGTTCCTCAAATACGACGCGCGCGATCCGCATTGGCCGGACCGGGATCGCTTCGTGCTGTCCGCCGGGCACGGCTCGATGCTGCTCTACGCCTTACTGCATCTCACCGGCTTCGAAGCGGTGACGATGGCGGAGATTGAGGCCTTCCGTCAGTGGGGCTCAAAGACGCCCGGACACCCGGAGTATGGCCACACGCCTGGCGTCGAGACCACTACCGGGCCGCTCGGCCAGGGTCTGGCCACCGCCGTCGGGATGGCCATGGCTGAACGCGGCATGGCCGCGCGCCATGGCGCTGATCTCGTCAATCATCGCACCTGGGTCATCGCCGGCGATGGCTGCCTGATGGAAGGCGTCAGCCACGAGGCCATCCATCTCGCCGGCCGGCTGAAGCTTTCGCGTCTCGCGGTTCTGTTCGACGACAACGACACCACCATCGACGGCCGGGCGACGATCGCCGAGACGGGCGACCAGATGCTGCGCTTTAAGGCCGCCGGCTGGGCGGTCCGACGCGTTGACGGTCACGACCAACGCGCCATCGCCACGGCCCTGCGCTGGGCTACGCGTCAGGAGCGGCCGTCGATGATCGCCTGCAAGACGCGGATCAATCGCGGCGCTGGACCGATGGAAGGCGATCCGCACGGCCATGGCTATTCTCTCTTCGATAAGGAGATCGCGGCGGCGCGCGTGGCCATGGACTGGCCCTGGCCGCGGTTCGAGATCCCGCAAGACATCGCCGCGGCCTGGCGAAAGGCGGGGCGGCGGGGCGGCGCCGCGCGCCGAGCGTGGCAAGCCCGGCTCGACGCGTCGGAGCGAAAGGCCGACTTCGTTCGCGCCGAACGCGGCGACCTGACCGACGGCGCCTTCGCGGGGCTCGACGTCGCGTTACAGAGCGTTCTGGCCAATCCGCCGGTGAACGCCACCCGCGTTCATTCCGGCTCCGCCCTCGACCAGCTTATCCCCGCCATCCCGGAGATGATTGGCGGCTCCGCCGATCTGGCCGGCTCGAACAACACCGTCGTCAAGGGCATGGCCGCGTTCGACGCCCCGGACTACAGCGGCCGCTACGTCCACTATGGTGTGCGCGAGTTCGGCATGGCGGCGGCCATGAACGGGATGGCCCTGCACGGCGGGGTCATTCCCTACTCAGGGACCTTCCTGGCCTTCGCCGACTACAGCCGGCCGGCGATCCGGCTGGGCGCGCTGATGGGCGCGCGCGTCATCCACGTCATGACCCACGATTCCATCGGCCTGGGCGAAGACGGGCCGACCCACCAGCCGGTGGAGCATCTCGCGTCCCTGCGCGCCATGCCGGGCCTGCTGGTTTTTCGGCCGGCCGACGCAGCCGAGACCTATCTGTGCTGGAAGGCGGCGCTGGAAGAGAAACACGCGCCATCGGTCATGGCCCTCTCGCGCCAGAAGACGTCGGCGGTGTGCACGGACCGCGCCCCGGCCGTCGCCCAAGGCGCCTATGAACTGGCGGGGGCCGACGGCGCGGCCAGGGTGACGATCTTCTCCGCCGGGACCGAGGTCGCCGTCGCCCTGGCCGCCCGCGATCTACTGCAGGCGGAGGGCGTTCCCGTCCGCGTTGTCTCCGCGCCGTGCTGGGAGTTGTTCGCGCGCCAGGACGAGGCCTACCAGGCCACCGTGATCGGGGCCGCTCCGGTGCGCGTCGCCGTGGAGGCCGGCGTACGCCAGGGCTGGGACCGGTTCATCGGCGAGCACGGCGTCTTCATCGGCATGACCGGCTTCGGCGCTTCGGCTCCCTACGAGCGCTTGTACCAAGAGTTCGGCATCACCGCCGAGTCGGTGGCGGCCGCCGCGGTAAAAGCGTTGCTGTTG
>DATCEL010000291.1:0-4243 GCA_036510115.1 Caulobacteraceae bacterium | reverse complement strand
AAGCACCGCCTCGCGGTGTGTCGCGGGACTCATCTGGCGCTCTCCCTTCCCACGCGTTCGGGCGCGTCTTCGCGGCCCAAGCCTTGGACGCCCGCGCGCCCGCGTGCAAGCTCTTCGGGGCCTCATTGCCCGCCCTGGCCTTTTCGGGCACACACTTGGTCAGGCGCGCGGGGGCGAAGGATCGGATGCCCAGGCTCAACGACCTCAGGCCCGCCATGCTCGCCGGCGCCCCGAACATACTGGCCCTGTTGGTGGCGGCCGCCGGGGTGATGCTGTTGGCCTCGGGGGCGACACCCTCCGATCCGACACGGTTCATGTGGCTGGCCGAGCACGCGCCGATCGTGCTCATCGAGATCAGCAGCTTCATCTCTTCGATCCTGGGCGTCGTGCTGGTGATGCTGGCATTCGGTCTGTCGCGCCGGCTCGACGCCGCCTGGGCGGCCAGCGAAGGGGTGTTGGCGGTGGCCGCCATCCTCGCGCTGTTCAAGGGTTTCGACTTCGAAGAGTCGGTGATCCTGGCCGGGCTGGCGGTGGCGATGGCGCCGTGTCACGCCGCCTTTCCGCGCACGGCGAGACTGTCGCGCCTGGAGGTGACGCCCGGCTGGATGCTGTCGGCGCTCGCCGCGCTGGGCGGAGCCGGGTTGGTCGGCTGGTGGGCGTTCCAGAATCTCGACTATGCTGGCAGCTCTGTCCTGCGGGTGGTCGGCGACCAGGACGCGGGCAGGGCGATCCGTTCGTCGGCCGGCGCCGCCGTCGTCCTGCTGGCCATCGGCGTATGGCGTCTGCTGTCGACCCCCGCGACGCCTGCCGTGGCTGGTGAAACCGATCCGGACTTCGGCCGGGTGCGAGCCATTCTCACCACCGCCGAGAGCGCCGAGCCCAGTTCGAATCTCGCCCTGCGCGGCGACAAGCGCTTCCTGTTCTCTGATAGCGGCAAGAGCTTCCTGATGTTCGGCGTGCGCGGGCGTTCGTGGATCGCCTTGGGATTGCCCGTCGGGCGGCGGGCCGAACAGCTTGATCTGCTATGGCGATTCCGCGAGCTTGCCGACGCCCACGCCGCCCGGCCCGGTGTCTATGGCGTCGGTCCGGACAGCCTGCCCGACCTGGTCGAGCTTGGCTTTTCCATCCAGAAGGTCGGCGAGACCGCGGCCGTGCCCTTGGAGAGCTTCTCGGTCGACGGTCGTCGCCTCGGCAACATCCGCCGCAGTTGGCGGCGGACCGGCGAGGAGGGCGGGTGCTTCGAGGTTGTTGCCGCGGGCGAGGCGGGCGATTGCATGGCGGCGCTGGGGCGCGTCTCCGACGAATGGCTGTCGCACCACGCCGGTGGCGAAAAGACCTTCTCTCTCGGCGGCTTCGAACCGCACTATGTTTCAGAGTTTCCCCTCGCGATCGTCCGAGCCGAAGGCCGGATCGTCGCCTTCGCCAGCCTGTGGACCACGGGCGCGGGCTCGGCCTTCTCCATGGATCTGATGCGCTACGCCGACGACGCGCCCAAGAACGTCATGGACTTCCTGTTCGTCGAGCTCATGCGCTGGGGCCAGGAGCAGGGCTATCAGGCCTTCGAGTTCGGCATGGCCCCGCTCGCCGGGCTGGAGGAGAGGCGGCTGGCGCCGATCATGTCCCGGGTGGGTCGGCTTCTCTTCGAGCGCGGCGAGGAAATCTACAACTTCCGCGGCGTGCGTCGGTTCAAGGACAAGTACGATCCGGTCTGGCAGCCACGCTACATCGCCGCGCCGCACAAGTGGGCCATACCGATCCTGCTGGCGGATGTCGGCCTGTTGTCGTCAGGCGGAGTTGCCGGCCTCAACCTCGACCCGCGCCCGCTGTTCGTACGCCGCAGGCGGGTGGAAGCCGCCTGAGCTGGTTTCAGCAGCGCGTGGCGTGCTTGGCGAGGTGGTGGCCGACGACCGCGCCCGCGCCTGCCCCGACGACCGTGCCCAGGAAGCTGCCGTGCGAGACGGAGTTTCCGATCAGCCCGCCGCCGACGCCGCCCGCGACGGTTCCGATGTTGCCGTTGTGCCGACGTTGATCGTAACAGCCGTTGTCATAACGGCTGTAGTGTCGGTCGTGGCGATAATGATGGCGGGCCAGCGCAATGTCCGGCGCGAGACCCACTGACAAGCTGGCGATCGCCAGCCCGGTCAGCGACAATTTTTTGAAATTCGGCAATTCAACCTCCGCAATAGTCTGGTCCTAATGGTCTAGCTGGCGGTCGGTTCCATTACCGGCTCGCGCCACATGCTCCATAGCATCGGAGCGTCGGCGCGTGGCCGATGCTCGGAAATCACCTCGAAACCATGCCGACGGTAGAGGGCGAGATTGCGCTCGGTCTGTGTCTCGAGATAGGCGGGCAGCGCCGCGGCATCCAGGCGAGCGGTGGCCACCTTCAGCAGGCGTGAGCCGACGCCATGGCCCTGGGCGGCGTGCGTGACGCCGAGGAACCATAGATAGGCGTGCGGGCGCTCCATGGGATGGTGCTTGTCCATATCGGCGCGCATGGCCAAGAGCCGGCTGAAGCGCGCCAGACCCGTGGCGTGGAACAAGGTCGGAAGGGCGCGCAATTCGTCGATGAACGGCAGCGGGCCGAGGGCTTCGAACGGCATCCACACCGCCGCTCCGCCGCCGCAAGCCGGCCGTTCAATCCGGCCGCCCTGGGCCGCGCCCATCCTGATAACGAGACGAAAGAAGCGAAGCCGCGCTTCGGCTCGGTGCGCGTCGTCGCGCAGGAACCAGTCGAAGGCGACATCATCGGTGAAGGCGTCGGCGAGGTCGGCGGCCACACTGTCGAGGTCGGCCGGGCCAGCCAACGCCGGCGTCTCCGCGTCGCGCCGCATGGTCTCCACATCCATCAGATGCGCTCCGAAATCTTGATCGCGGCGCGGCACCCCGCGCGCACCACGAAGGTCAGCAAGCCATGCAGCGGCGCCTGCCGCGCGCCCTGGTTGATCGCCTCTTCGCGGTGGGCGAGCTCGTCGGCGCGGAAGGCCGCCAGTTCGCCGGCCAGGGCGTCGTCGCGGCCCTCAAGCTCGGCGATCTGGCGAGCGTAGTGGTCTTCGATCACCGTCTCGACCGCCTCGGTGCAGGCATGCGCCGCCGTCTCGCCAACGAGGGCGGCGCCGACACCGAGTCCGAAGGCGGCCGCGCGCCAGATCGGGGCCATCAGCGTCGGGCGGACGCGCCTTTCCGTCAACAAGGTCTCGAACCGCGCCAGATGCGCCGCCTCGTGGGTTTCGAATTCTCCCATTCGGCGGGCGGCATCGGTCTTGCCGGCGGCTTCGAAGACGGCGCGATGGCCGCGATAGATGTTGACGGCGGCGACCTCGCCGGCGTGGTCGACACGCAGAATCTGTTCCATTCGAGCCGAGACGCCGGTCGCGCCCGGTCGCGGGGGGATCGGCCGCGCGCTCATGGCCCCGGCCGCGCCCGGAGAGCCGCCAGACCGCTCAGGACGGTCAGTCCCGCCGCCGCGAGCGCATTCCATCCGGCCATGGATAAGCCAAGCAACACCCAGGCCGGCTTGTCGCAGGCGGGTATGCCCATCTTGGCGCCCGAAAGCAGGCGGGCGAGCGCCGCCGGATCGACGCGGGTCGCCCCACCGCTGCACGACAGCGGCCCCGGCCAGAACTTCCATTCGACGCCGGCGTGATAGACGGCGACCGCCGCCTCGGCGAGGAAGACGAGGGCGAGAAGGACGTTGATCAAACGCGTCGGGTCGCGGCCACGCGCGACGGCGCGCCAGACCAGACCGGCCCCCGCGACGATAATGGCGATCCAGTAGAACGTCCGCTGTTTGAGGCACAGTTCGCACGGCATCAGATGGCCGAAGGATTCGAAGGCGTGGGCGACGGCCAGCAGGGCGAGGCTGGCCAGGACGGCCGCCCAGGGCCAATGTCGCGCGAGCCGGCTCACGGAGGTGGTATCGCCGATTTTCACGCTGACGGTAAGAGCCTGAGGCCGAGGAAGGCCAGCACCAGCAGGGCGACGAGCGCGCCGGCTGCCACGGCCAGTCGCCGCTCGACGACCGGCAGCAGGGCCGGTCCAAAGCGCCTGACCAGCCAGGTGACGCCGAAGAAGCGCACGCTGCGGGTGACGCAGGAGGCGGCGACAAGCTGCCACAGCGGGAAGTGGGCGAGACCGCAGGTAATGGTCACCAGCTTATAGGGCACCGGCAACAGGCCCTGGAGGAGGATCACCCCGACGCCCCACCGGGCGAAGGCCGCCCTCAGCGCCGCCTCGCTGCCGG
>DATCEL010000290.1:0-2477 GCA_036510115.1 Caulobacteraceae bacterium | reverse complement strand
TGCGGGCGTTCACCGGACGTCCGGCGGCCATGGCGGGCGCGATCTCGGCGCATGCGGTCAATCCGGCCTCGCAAGCGGTGCTGAGCCAGATTCCCGCTCTGACTCTCGCCGAAAGCTACGCCCGGGGCGACGCCTACGACTACGGCGCCGCCTTCGCGCGGGCAGCCGAACCAATCCTTGGACCGGTCCTCGCGGACACCGTGCGCGCCGATCTCACTCAACTCCAGGACAGCGGCCTCGACCGGTTTGGCGAAGCATCCAAGGAGAAGTTGCGCGCGCGCTATGCGGCGTTCGATCATCCTGGCGCGCGGGAAATCGTCGCCTGGCTCGAGGGTCACTGGACCATCACCCGCGCGGAGATCGAGGCTTCATGAGCGGCCGGCCACTTCGCTTCTGGGACTTGACGCTCTACGCCGTGGCCGTGGGCTTCGGCATTCGCTGGCTGCCTTACGCTGCAGCGGCTGGCCCAGCGTCCTTGCCCCTGTGGTTTCTCGCCATGGCCGGATTCATGGGCCCATTGGTGATCGCGACCGCCGAAATGGTCGGGCGGTTTCCGGGCGAAGGGGGCCTCTACGAGTGGACCCGAGGGACCCTCGGCCCGTTCGCGGGCTTCATTTGCGGCTGGCTCTATTGGACCTGCAACCTGCCCTTCTTCTCGGCGCTGCTGTATTTCATTCTAAACACCCTCGCCGCCGCCCTTGGCCCGAGCGCCACCCACACCCTGGCCAATCCGTGGCTGTTCGCATCTCTCGCCTCGACCATAGCCGTCGCTGTCGGCGTCTTGCATTGGCTGGGTCTGGGTACCGGAAAGTGGCTGACCAACTTCGGGTCGCTCGCCGTCGGCCTATTGATGGCGATGCTGCTGGCCATCGGCCTCGTCCTGGCGCTGAGAGACGGGCCGGCGACATCCTTTGCACACGCGAGCTACGCTCCGCCGCTGACCGCCGACGGCGCCGCCCTGTGGGCGATCATGGTCTTCGCCTATGGCGGACCGGAGGCCTTGGCGTTTCTGCGCGGCGACGTGGAAGGCGGCGTGCGGCAGATCCTGCGCGTATTGGTGCTCGTCGGCGTGGTCGTCTTCGCCGCCTACATCGCGGGCACCCTGGCCATTCTGTCGATCATGAAGCCCCAGGACGCATCCCGCCTGGCTGGCCTGCCCGACGCCTTTACCCTGGGCTTCTCGCGCCTCGGCCTGGGCGCACTGGCGCCGCTCCCGCCCTTGCTCCTCGGCCTGTCGGCGCTCGGGGGCTACAGCGCCTGGTTCGGCGTGGCGGCCCGCCTGCCCTTCGCCATCGGCGTGGATCGCTACTTCCCCGCCGCCTTCGCCAAACGCGATCAACAGACGGGCGCGCCCACCACCGCCATCGCCGTTCAGGTCGTCGCTGTGGTCGTCCTGGTGATCCTTGGCCAGACCGGCGCCACCGTGAAGGGCGCCTACGACTTTCTCGTCTCGATGAGCGTCGTCTCCTACACCCTGCCATTCGTTCTCCTGTTCCTGGCCTATCTGAGGGTGCGCGGCGCTCCGGCGAGCGGCGTATGGGTCGCGCCTGGAGGCCCGTTCGGCCGGCGGGCGGTCGCATTGGTGGGCTTGGCGGTCACGCTCAGCGCGATCGCTTGCACCATGGTCCCCAGCCCTGACGCGACCGACAAGGTCGGGGCGGTGGTGAAACTGATTGTCTCCTCGGCGATCCTCGTCGGCGTCGGCATGGCCATCTACGCCCAGGCGGCGCGGCGGAGGCCAGTGACGGTGACCGAAGGCGACTAACCCCCGCGTCCGACCGGGAAGCGGGCCATCACGCCATGGTGACGGGCGAAACGCGCCGCGCCTGATAGTTTGAGAAGGGGGCGAAGGAGCGCGATCATGGCGTCTTTCTCTCTCAACGGCAGCGAGCGGCATTTGCCGCTGGGCGCGCGCGACATGGGCCCCGCTCCGCCCGACCAACAGGCGGAAGTCAGCATTCTTTTGCGCCGCGCCAACGATCTCGCCCCCACCCTCGCCCGCCTGGCGCAAGGCGACCGGATGATCATCACCCGTGAGGCGTTCGCTGAACGGTTCGGCGCGACGGCGGCCGACGCCCAGGCCGTCGAGGCCTTCGCCGCCCGTTTTGGCCTCGTGGTCATGGAACGGGATTTGGCGCGGCGCACCGTTCGACTTGCCGGGGCCGTCAACCAGTTCTGTCAGGCCTTTGGCGTCGATCTTCGGCGCATGGATGGCCCTGTCGGCGCGTTCCGCGGGCGGACCGGCGCGGTGCGACTGCCTGACGAAATGGCGGGGATCGTCGAGGCGGTGCTTGGCCTCGACAACCGTCCGCAGGCGCGCACCCACCACCGGCTGTTCCGGCCCGAAATGGCGCGCGCGGCGGGGTCCGTTTCCTACACGCCGCTCCAGGTCGCCGCCCTGTATGGTTTCCCCGCCGGCGATGGCGCGGGCGAGACCATCGCTCTCATCGAGCTCGGCGGCGGTTTCGCGCCGGCGG
>DATCEL010000289.1:0-4731 GCA_036510115.1 Caulobacteraceae bacterium | reverse complement strand
ATCGCGACGATCTTGTCGAGCATCGCCAGCGCCTCGGCGCGCGGACGCTGGAAGGTGTTGCGGCCAATGATCGAGCCGAAACCGCCGCCGGCCTGAATGGCGCGGATTTCGTCCAGGAAGGCCTCGTCCTCGTCGATCTTCGAGCCACCGGAAAAGATCACGATCCGCCGGCCGGCGAAGGCCGCCTGGACGATATGGCGCACGCGCTCGGCGGGGGTGGCGATCGGTATGGCCTCAGTTTCATAGACCTCGCGGGCGGCGGCCTGGGCGATGTTGCCGCCCGGCAGCTTGACCTTGATCACATGGGCGCCGAGCTGGGCGGCGATCTGGGCGGCGTAGGCGATGACGTCGACGGCGGTCTCGTCCTCTTTGGCCAGGCCCGCGCCGCGCGGATAGGACCAGACGACCACCGCCAGGCCATGATCCTTGGCCTCTGCGGCGATGGCGCGCAGCTGGCTGTACATGTCGTTCTCGTGCGCCGAACCCGGATAGATGGTGAAGCCGACCGCGCAGCAGCCCAGGCGAAGGGCGTCGCGGACGCCGCCGGTGAGGGCCTGGGCGGGGTCGGGATCCGTGCGCAGGGAATCGGCGTCATTGACCTTGAGGATCAGGGGTAGCTGGCCGGCGAAGACGCGCGCGCCGGCCTCGATGAAGCCCAACGGCGCGGCGTAGGCGCTGCAGCCGGCCTCGATGGCCAGCTCGAAATGATAGAGCGGATCGTAAGCCGGCGGATTGGCGGCGAAGGAGCGCGCCGGACCGTGCTCGAAGCCCTGGTCCACCGGCAGGATGACCAGCTTGCCCGTGCCGCCCAGGGTCCCGTGATCCAGCAGCCGCGCCAGATTGGCGACGACGCCTGGCGACTCGGCGTCATAGTTGGCGAGGATTTCCTTGACGCGTTGGCTCATGGCGCGGCTCCCGTCGCTCGCGAGGCCTCGGATTTCGGGGCCCTGGGGAGGATGAATTTTTCCACCGCCTTGGCGAAGCCCTCGTCCTCATTGGTGTCGGTGACCGCGCTGGCCCGGGCCTTCACCTGGTCGGAGGCGTTGCCCATGGCGATCGAAAAGCCGCTGACGGCGAACATCCGGGTGTCGTTCATCTGATCGCCGATGGTGGCGATTTCCGCCGGCGAGACGCGCAGGCGCCGCGCGAGGGTGCGCACCACCTCGCCCTTGTTGGCCTTGGCGCTGGTGACGTCGAGATAGTAGGGCTGGGAGGTCGCGGCGCTGGCGGTGTCGCCGAGGGCGTCCTGGACCTTCTTTTCGCAGGCGGCGACCTTGGCCACGTCGTCGGAGACGCCGACGACCTTGACCGCGCGTTTCAGCGACGCCTCGTCGAAGGTCTTCACCACCCTGGCGTCGAATTTCACCGTCCACGCCTCCCGCGCCACATGCGGGGCCGAGGCGTCGCGGATCAGCCATTCCTCGTCGGTGTAGAGCCAGGCGTCGAGGCCGTCTTCGAGGATCAGCTCCAGCGCGCGCCCGGCCACCGCGGCGTCCAGGCCATGGGTTTCCAGAACATTGAACGCGGGGTCGGTGAGCACGCCGCCATTGAAGCCGGCCAGCGGGGTGGTCAGGCCAAGCGGTCCGACCAGCATCTTCATGCCGCGCGGCGGCCGGCCGCTGGTGACGGCCAGCATGATCCCGGCGGCGCCGAGCGCGCTGGCCGCCGCCAGGGCGCGGACGGTGAGCAGCTTCTCCTGGGTGACCAGGGCGCCGTCGACATCGGCGAGCAGAAGTCGGATCGGTCCGTTCACGATGTCTCGACGCGCGCGTTGGGCGCGGGATAACGCCAGGCCCGCCCGCTTCCCTTGGCGGCGGCGAACTGCTCGCCGGCGAACTTCCAGTTGGGCAGGGCCTCGAACCAGGTCTTGAGGAATTTCTTCCGGTCGTTCTGGTAGTCGAGATAGTAGGCGTGCTCCCACAGGTCGCAGACGAGCAGCGGCGTCTTGCCGCTATCGGTGACCATGTCCTTGGCGTCGTGGCTGGTTTCGACCGCCAGCTTGCCGGCTGCGTCGGCGGTCAGCCACACCCAGCCCGAGCCGAATTGGGCCTCGCCCTTTTCCACGAAGGTGTCGGCCAGTTTGGCCGCGCCGCCAAAGGTCTCGCTGATGGCCTTTGCAAGATCCGCCGAGGGCGCCTCGTGGCCCGGGGTCATGCAATTCCAGAAAAAGGCGTGGTTCCACGCCTGGGCGGCGTTGTTGAACAGTTTCGCGCTCTTCTCGCCGTCCCGGGCGGCGGCGACGATGACCTCCTCGAGGCTCGACGGCGACCGGCCGGCCCTTTCGAGCAGGGCGTTGAGTTTCTCGACGTAAGCCTTGTGGTGCTTGTCGTGATGGAAATGCAGTGTGCGCTCGGAAATCGACGGCTCGAGGGCGTCATAAGCGTAGGGCAGATCTGGCAGGGTGAACATGATGGGAAATCCTCCTTTGGTCCTAAACGGAACGCCGCGAGGATTGGTTCACGCCTTTGGCGCCCCGCGCGGTTCCGCCAAGGCGGTTTTGGAGATTTCCTGGGCCAGGCGTCCGGTGAGCTCGCTCATGTGGTCGAAGGAGGCGTCGAAGCTGCCGAGGCCCTGGCTCAGGGACCGAACCTCGGCGATCAGATCGTGGCGCTCGCTGTGCGGCAGATGGGCCTCGATGCGCTCCCAGCCCGGCCAGCCGTCGCGTGCGGCGAAGCCGAGGATCTGGCCGCGCCGGGATGACAGGGCCGAGTTGACCGCCGACATCGCCGAGGTGGGCACTAGAACACCCAGTTTGTCGATCGGCTCGAGCAGCCTTGGGACGCACTTGGCCAGGGCCTCCTCGATGGTGATCCGGCCGGCGATCCGAAAGGCCATTTCCGAGGAGTCGACAGGGTGGAACTGGCCGTCCAGAAGGGTCACCACGACATCGACGACCGGGAAGCCGAGGGGACCCCTGACGAGGCCGTCCTTGACCCCTTGCTCCACCGCCGGAATCCACTGCCGGGGCACGGCGCCGCCGGTGATCTTGCTGACGAAGGTGAAGCCGGCGCCGCGCGCCGCCGGCTTGGCCTCGAGGGTCACGTCGGCGAACTGGCCATGGCCGCCGCTCTGTTTCTTGTGCCGGCCGCGCTGGGTGACGGCGCCAGTGATGGTTTCGCGATAAGGCGTCTTCGGCGTCTCGACGCTGACCTCGACGCCATAACGGCGCTTGAGGCGCTCGATCGCCAGGCGCACGTGCCCGTCGCCCTGGCCGGAGATCAGCACCTGATGGCTCTCGGGGTCGTTGGCGACCGTGAGCCCCGGATCCTCCTCGATCAGCTTGGCGAGCGAGCCCGACAGGCGCACGTCGTCCTTGCGGTTGGCGGCGGCGATGGCCAGGCCGTAGAGCGGCGCCCGTCTGGACGAGGCGGGCTGTTTCAGCGCCGCGCCGCCGATGGCCAACGACTGGCCGGCGGCGGCCTCCTCGACCTTGGCGATGGCGACGATCTCGCCCACCGCGCCCTCGTGAATCTTCTTGGTCGTCGCCCCGTGCACCGAGAAGAGGCCGCCGGCGCGACCGCGTTCGCCGTCCGGCAAAGTCAGATCGGCGCTGTCCGAAAGGGGTTTTCCGAACACCCGCGCGTAGGCGAGCTTGCCCGCCTGGCCGGCGTGAGAGACCTTCAGCACATAGGCGCCGGGCCGATCGATACCCAAGCGGGCGGCGGCGCGCTCCGGTCCCGCCGTCTCGTGACGAAGCGCCTTGAGCAACCGGCCGATGCCAAATCCCGCCAAGGCCGCGCCGAAGAACACCGGCACGATCAGGCCGTCGTTCATGTCACGCACCAGATCGGCGAACACCAGGTCGCGGGCCGGATCGACGTCGTTGAGCAGCTGCTCCATCAAGGTGTCATCGAAATCGGCGAGCTGCTCGAGCATGTGAAAGCGGGCGTCGGCTTCCTGGGCGGCGAGCTCAGGCGTCAGCTCGACGATCTGTGAGCGCTGGCCGGCGCGCCAGACGTGGGCGCGTTCGAGGGCCAGGTCGACGAAGCCGGTGACGCGCTCGCCCTCGACGATCGGCAACTGACGGGCGACCAGGGGGACGGAGCTCACCGGGGCCAAGGCGGCCAGGAGGGCGTCAATGGGTCCGCGGGCCTGGTCCATGCGGTTGACGAACAGGGCGTGGGGGACGCCCAGCGCCTCGAGCTGGCGGACCATGGGCTGGACCAGACTGGCCTTGGCGGGATCGGGGTCGGCAACGATGACCGCCAGATCGACGGCCGCCAAGGCGGCGTCGGCCTCGGTGGTCAGTTCGAGCGAGCCCGGGCAGTCGACCACGGCGTAGCGATCGCCGAGGAAATCGAAGCTGGCGAAATTCAGTTCCACCGAATGGCCCCGGGCCTTGGCTTCCGGGCTGAGGTCGCCGACCTTGTCGAGGCCATGGCCGCCGGAGGCCGTCAGCATGGCGGTCATCAGCGTGGTCTTGCCAGCGCCGGTTGGTCCCACCAGCGCCAGCGCCCGCACCGCTCCTTGAGTGGCCATGGACGATCCTCCGCTTCCTCGTTGGAGGCGAGCCTATCAGGAAGTTCGCGCCCAAGGCTACCGGCCGGCTTGAGACGGCGCGGCGATGATCCGGGTGATGGAATGGTCGGCGGCCTTGGCCACGACGAGGTCGGCGTGGGCGCGGACCGGGGCGATGTGCTGGGTAAGGTTCGGCAGGTTAATTTCGCGCCACACGGCGCGGGCGACGCCCTCCGCTCCGGCCCGGTCGAGGGCGCGGAAGCGAGCGTAGAA
>DATCEL010000288.1:0-7551 GCA_036510115.1 Caulobacteraceae bacterium | reverse complement strand
CGGCGGAGAACCTCGTCGACCGCGGCCCGCACGCCCCCGGCGGTCTGGGGCGAGAGCGTCTCGCGACGCGCCCAGCCCGAATCAATCTCGGCTTTGAGATCGCTGGTCGACACGATGGTCATGGTAGTCCCTTCAGCCGGGCGCCGGCGAGAAAGGCGGCGAGATCGGCGGCGCGCAGATGAACGCACATCCCCTCCCCGACCGCCGCCGGCCCGACCAGGATCGTGGTCATGCCCAGGGCCGCCGCTGGCGCCAGATTGCGCTCGCTATCGTCGAAAAAGGCGGTCGTCGCCGGGACGATGGCGTGGGCCGCCATGATGCGTTCGAACGCTTGCGGCGACGGCTTGGGCGAGAAGTCCGACGAGGCGATGTGGAACACCTCGTGGAAAAGCTCGGCCAATCCCAAATGCTCCAGCACCCGGGCCGCGTGCCTGTCATCGGCGTTGGTGAAAATGATCCTCCGGCCCGGAAGTCGGGTCAGAGCCGCGATGAGGATCGGATCCCGGGCCAGACCGCTCAAGGGCACGTCGCGAAACATGGCGTGGTAGGCGTCGGGGTCGACGCCGTGATGGGCCAGAAGACCGGCGAGGGTCAGTCCATAGTCGGCGAGATAGCGTTTCTGCAGCGTGTGCGCCTGGTCGCGCGGCAGGCCGGTCAGTTCGCCGACGAAATCGGTGATCCGGGCCGACATCAGCACCGCCAATCCCGATTCCAGCGGATAGAGCGTGTTGTCGAGATCGAACAGCCAGGTGTCGATGTGGCTGAGATCGGCGCGATCGCACGCCGCCGCGGCCCCGCTCACGCGCGCACCAGGGTGCCGGCGCCGTGCTCGGTGAACAGCTCGACCAGCATGGAATGGGGCCGTCGCCCGTCGAGAATGACGACCGCTTCGACGCCGCCCTCCACCGCCGCGATCGCGGTTTCAAGCTTCGGGATCATGCCGCCCTTGACCACCCCGTCGGCTATGGCCGCGCGCGCCTCGTCAAGACTCATCTGTTTGATCAGTTCGCCCGCGCCATCCAGCACCCCGGCTACATCGGTGAGCAGCAGCATGCGTTTGGCGCTCAGCGCCACGGCCAGCGCACCGGCGACGGTGTCGGCGTTGATATTGTAGGTCTCGCCGTCTTCCCCCACCCCGATCGGGGCCACCACGGGCACATAGTCGTCGGCCGAATTGATCAGATCCTCGATCAGCTTGGGGTCGATGCGCGCCGGTTCGCCGACGAAGCCCAGGTCGACAACCTCGTCCTGCTGGGAAGCGGCGTCGCGGCGCGTGCGGGTGGCCTTCACCGCCGTGATCAGCCGCCCATCCTTGCCCGAGAGGCCGACACCGCGCACGTTGGCCGTGGCCCCGGCCTGGGTGATCCGGCTGGCGATTTCCTTGTTGATCGCGCCGGAGAGAACCATCTCGGCCACCTCCATGGTCGGGGCGTCGGTGACCCGAAGACCATCCACGAACGTCGATCGCACGCCGGCGCGCTCGAGCATGGCCGAGATCTGCGGCCCCCCGCCATGCACGACCACCGGATGCACGCCGAGAAGCTTGAGGAGCACGGCGTCGGCCGCGAACAGCTTGGCCAGCGCCTCTTCACCCATGGCGTGGCCGCCATATTTGATCAACACCGTGGCCCGGTCATAGATCTGGATAAAGGGCAGAGCCTCGGCCAGGGTCCTGGCCGTGGCCCAGCCGGGCTCGTCGGACGCCTCTGTGTTGCTCATCGTGCGCGCCCAATAGCGGGCGGCCCGCGCCTTGTCATTCGAAAGCGGCGGCGGCGATCTCGGCGCGCAGCTCGGCCATGCCTTCGCCGGTTTCGGCCGACGTCGCCAGCACACGCGGGAAGGCGGCGGCGCGCCTGGAGACCTTGGCCATGGTGGCCTCGGTCATGGCGACGGCCTCGGCCGGCTTGAGCTTGTCGGCCTTGGTCAGCACGACCTGATAGGAAACGGCGGCCAGATCGAGAGCGTCGAAGGCTTCATCGTCGGGCGCCTTCAGTCCATGGCGCGCATCGATGAGCAGATAGACCCGCTTGAGGTTCACGCGCCCGCGCAGATAGGCCCGGCCAAGATCCTGAAACTTGCGCGCCGCGCCGCGCGCGACCCGGGCGAAGCCGTAGCCGGGCAGATCGACGAGACGCAGTCGGCCGTCGAGGAGAAAGAAATTGAGTTCGCGCGTGCGTCCGGGCGCGGTCGAGGTCCTGGCCAGGCGGTGACGGTTGACCAGGGCGTTGATCAGCGACGACTTGCCGACGTTGGAGCGCCCCGCGAAGGCGACCTCCGGCGCGTCGGCCGCCGGCAGGGCTTCCAGGCTGGTCACGCCGAGCATGAACTCCACGGGCCTGGCGAACAGGACGCGGGCGCTCTCCAGCGCCTCGTCGCCGAACGCGCTCACCCGGCGGCCTGGGTCTTGGCGTGGAAGCGGCCAAAGAAGTCGTCGATCGGGTTGGCGACCTTGAATCGGCGCATCAGCACATACTGCTGGACGATGGTGATCAGGCTCGACCAGGTCCAGTAGATCAACAGGCCGACGGAATACTGGGCCATGATGAACACGAAGATCAGCGGCATGAATTTCATCATCATCTGCTGAGTTGGATCGACCCCCTGCATTGGCGTCATCGCCGTGCTCAGCCAGATCGCCACGCCGTAGGCCAACGGCCACACCCCGAGGTGCAGCATCCCGCCCAGCAAGGCGCCGATCAGCGGCGCCGTCGACGGGTCCCAAGGAATGAGGCCGAACAGGTTCATGATCGTGGTCGGATCGCGCGCCGAAAGGTCATGGATCCAGCCGAAGAACGGCGCGTGCCGCATCTCGATGGTGACGGTGAACAGTTTGGTGAGCGAGTAAAACACGGGAATCTGGAACAACAGCGGTAGGCAGCCGGTCACCGGATTGACCTTCTCCCGCGCATAGAGCGCCATCATTTCCTTCTGTTGGGCGGCCGGGTCTTCCTTCAACCGCTTCTGCATGGCCTGCAGCTCGGGTTGAATCTTCTTCATCTTCACGCCCATCTCGTAGCCGCGATTGGCAAGCGGGAAGGTGACCACGCGGATAACCACGGTGACCATCAGAATGGCGACGCCAAGATTGCCGACGCGCTGAAAGAAGAACTCGAGCAGAGAGAAGATTGGCTTGGTCAGGAACCAGACCATGCCCCAGTCGACGGCGTCGTCGAATCTCGGAATGCCAAGGCTCGCCTTATAGCTGTCCAGCACCTTGACGGTTTTCGCGCCGGCGAACATGTGCGTGGTTTCGCTCGCCTTGGCCCCGGGAGCGACGACCCGCGGGGCGCCGAGGTAGGCTGCCTCGTAGGCATCGCCGCCGGACCCATCTGGCTCTACGCGCAAGCTGGCGTCGATGTGTTCTTTCTGGGCGGGGATGAAGACCGTCATCCAGTATTTGTCGGTGACGCCGAACCAGCCGCCATTCGATGACCAGGTCTGGGGGCTTTTCTTCTTCCAATCCTTGTAGCTCGGCTGAACGAGCTTGAGCTGGTCGGCGCCGAGCATGCCGATGGCGCCTTCGTGCACGATATTGCTCTTCGACAAGGACACCGGCAGGCCGAACCGCTTGACCGAAGCGTAGGGCGTCAACGTCACCGGAACGGCGCCGGAGTTGGCCACGGTGTCGCTGATCGTGAACATGGACTTGTCATCCACGGCGATGGTGCGGGCGAAAGTCAGTCCGGCCGGACTGACATAGGTCAGAACGATCGGATGGGTCGGCGTCAGCGGGCCGGCGGACGCCAAGGTCCATTTGGTGTTGTCGTCGGGCAGACCCGGAAGATTGGTCCCGACCCAGCCCTGCGAGGCGAAGTAGGCGTCCGCGCCGCCCTGCGGGGTCAGCAGCCGCACCAGCGGCGAGTTTTTGGCGACCTCCTCATGATAGCCCTTGAGCCGCAGGTCATCGATCCGCGCGCCGGCGAGCGAGATCGAACCGGCGAGCGTCGGGGTGTCGATGGCCACGCGCGGGCTCTGGGCGAGGGCGCGCGGCACACTCATCGCGGTCGGGGCAACCGCGGCGGCGGCCGGCGTCTGCGCCGCGGCGTGTTCGGCGGCCAGGCGTTTAGCCTGCGGCCCGACGATGAACGTCTGGTAGGTCAGGAGGATGATCCCGGCCACGATGACGAAGATTATGAGGTTTCGGTTTTCGGTCGGCATGTGACGAGGTTTGGCCCAGAGTGCTTTGAGGCGAGGCGGAATTTAACGGACGGTCTCTGCCCGCCCCCGGGCTTCACAGGTCGGGGGCGAGCCTTATCAACGTGGCTTTCATATCGTCAAGCAGGCGCGTCCATGACCGGTTCGCGGTCCCATGACGCGCGATGAACACATAGTCGCAACCAGGCTTGGCATGAAGGGGGGCCAACAGCCTCGCCGCCTCGCGCAGCCGGCGCTTCGCGCGATTGCGGACCACGGCGCCGCCGATCCGCCGCGTCGCCGTGAACCCCAGCCGGATCAACGCCGCGTCATCGGCCCGATCGCGCGCCTGGGTGGAGACGGCGCCGAGGGCGCAGGATTTGCCCTTGGCCGCGGACAGGAAATCGCGCCGCTTCTTCAATCGTTCGATGGCGGGATCGGTGGTGGTCAGCGCCGCTAGGCGGTCAGGCGCTTGCGTCCGCGCGCGCGGCGACGGGCGATCACCTTTCGGCCGTTCTTGGTGGCCATGCGCGAGCGGAAGCCATGACGGCGCTTGCGCACGAGACGGGACGGTTGAAAGGTCCGCTTCACTTCGAAGGCTCCAGGGCAGAATGCGCCAAGTTGGGCGGCGCGAATGAGCGCGCGGGGATAGGCGAAGCGGCCCGCGCTGTCAATCTGAAGGAGGCCCGGCGTCGATCAGGTCCGCCCGATGGCCGGATCGCTGAAGCTGGGTGATCCGGTTTCGATGTGGCCGGCCATTCGCCGCAGGAAGTCCGGTTGGTCGCCGCAGGTGACGCTGAGATCGTACCAGTGAGCGCTCGCCCTGATCGCCCAGCCCTCGGTCAAGGTCGCGCCCGCCGCCAGAGTTCGTCGTCGCGGCGCCTCTCGCGAATAGTCGCCCGGCGTCAATATGACCTCGCGGGCGGCCGCGCCCGGATTGCGCACCGTTATCAGCAAGCGTTGGCCGTCCGGGTCGTATTTTGTCTCGGTTTCCAATTCGGCCGGGTCGTAACGGCCGCGGAAACAGCGAAGGAAACCATTCGGGCCATGAACCGAGAGGTCGTAGGCCGCCACGCCCGCGCTCGGCCGCCACACTCCGTCCAAAGCCTTCCCCGGCTCGACCGTGTAGTACCACGGCCCGGCGCGACCGCCCGCCTCATAGACATTCAAGCAGACCCCGGCCCCGCCGCTGTTGGCGAAGTTCAAGGTCAGGCTCTGGTCCCCGCCGCGCGCGACGACGTCGAAGGCATAGGGGATCGCCCGCGCTGGGCGCAGGCCGCTCTCCTGACGGGCCCGGGCCGGAGCATCGGGCGGCGACGGCCGCGCCAGCTTACAGGCCGCCGCCACCCGCTCCGCGTTTTCGGCCGTGCTCGGCAGGCTGGGCGCGGCGGCTCGCCGTGAGAAGTCGAACGCCGTGGTCAGATCCCCGGTCACCGCCCGCCGCCAAGGGCTGATATTGGGCTCATGGACCCCGAACCGGGCCTCCAGGAAGCGCAGGATCGAGGTGTGGTCGAAAACCTCGGAGTTCACCCAGCCGCCGGTGCTGAACGGCGAGACCACGATCATCGGCACGCGCGGGCCCAGGCCGACGGGCTGGAGGTCGTACATCTCCCCGGCCACACTGGCCGTGCTCGCGCCCGCCGCCGCGCCCACGGCGGGCAGCGGGGGCGGAACGTGATCGAAGAAGCCGTCGTTCTCGTCGTAGTTGATGAACAGCACGGTCCTGGACCAGACCTTGGGGTTGGCGGCGAGCGCGGCCACGACGCGCGCGGCGAAGGCCTCGCCAAGACCCGGCGACGCATTGGGATGTTCGCACACACGCGTCGGCGCGACGATCCATGAGACCGCCGGCAGCGTCCCGCCCGCGACATCCTCGATCAGCGCCGCGATCAGATAATCGCCGTCGGACGTCCAGGCGTTGCGCGCATCCGATCCGGCGCACACCGAACGCCCCTTGCGGCGGAGCGGCGAGTCGGCCGCCAGTCCGCGGAACGCCTTGAAGAAGGCCAGGCTGTTGTCACCGAAATTGTCGTATTCCTGGTAGAGCTTCCAACCCACACCGGCCGCTTCGAGCCGCTCCGCATAGGTGGTCCAGGGGTAGCCCTGGAAGTCTGCCCGGTCCCTGGCGGCGTCGGCCGTCCAATTGCCGTCGTCGTCATTGGCGACGTTGAAGCTTCCGTGGTGGCCGGTGCTCAGGCCGCTGGCGCCGCTGAACAGGAACAGCCGGTTGGGATTGGTCGGGCCGAACATCGAGGCGTGATAGCCGTCGCAGACGGTGAAGGCGTCGGCCAGGGCGTAGTAGAAGGGAAGATCCTCGCGCGTGAAATAGCCCATGGTCAGGGGCCCCTTCACGGGGATCCAGGCGTCGTGGTTCCTCCACAGGCTGTGTTGGGCCTTCCAGCTATGGTCCAGGCTGGCCATGCATTCAGCGCTGGTTGTCGTCGAGTTCAGCCGGAACGGTGGAATCGCGTCCGCCAAACCCGGTTCGCGCGGCTGACGCCAGACAGGTTCGCCGGACGGCAAGATCAGCGGCCGAGGATCGTCAAAGCCGCGCACGCCGCGCAAACTGCCGAAGTAGTGATCGAAGGCGCGGTTTTCCTGCATCAGGATCACCACATGTTCGACGTCCGCGACGGTTCCCGTGCGCCGGTCCGCCGGCGTGGCCAAGGCTCGGGCGATCGCCGGCGCGGCGGCGCCGCTGGCGGCCCCCATGGCCGCCGCGCCTTTGATGAATCCCCGGCGACTGCTTGTCATGACTGACCTGCCCCGAACGTCTCGCGCCGATGCCGGCGGCGCTCCGCCGACGGTGGACGCCAGCGCGATGTCATCCACCTGTTAGTCTCCCTGGGCATAGTGGACAAATTCAATGCAACCTGATCAAGGGCGGCGTTGTGATCCTCGAATAGTCTGGATGTTAGCTTTGCCATGCGCCTTGCCGCCGTCGCCCTCATCGCCATGATGACCACACCCGTCCTCGCCGCCGCCCAAACCCCTCCGGCCGATCCTTACATCTGGCTGGAAGAGGCCTCCTCACCGCGCGCCATGGCCTGGGTCGAGGCGCACAACAAGAGCATCGCCCCGCTCGAAGCCGACGCCCGCTATCGCGGCTTCTACGACACCGCACTCGCCCTCGCGGCCGCCAAGGATCGCATTCCGGCCCCGCAATTCCTGCACGGCGAGATCTACAATTTCTGGCAAGACGGCGACCATCTGCGCGGCTATTGGCGCAAGACCAGCCTTAGCGAATACCGCGCGGCGGCGCCGAAGTGGACGACGGTTCTCGACATCGACGCCCTGGGCAAGACCGAGGGCAAGAGCTGGGTGTTCAAGGGCCTCGATTGCCTGCAACCCCAGGAGCGACTGTGCCTGGTTTCGCTCTCCGATGGCGGCGAGGACGCGGTGGAGATCCGCGAATTC
>DATCEL010000287.1:0-2784 GCA_036510115.1 Caulobacteraceae bacterium | reverse complement strand
GGCGTTGCCGATCAGCCAGCGGCGCTGGCGCATGACTTCGTCGGCGAGAATGGGCGGGATGGGCTCGCCGGCCTTGCGGGCCTTCAGCCGCGCCACGAGCCGACCGAACCGCTGCTTGAACCAGGTCTGGCCGGTGAGGTCGCGGACGATCTTGCGGCGCAGGGAGGCGCGGCTGACCGGGAAGGGGGCCGAGAGGACCAGATCGGGATCCTCCGCCTGCTGGGCGTATTTGTGGTGCTGCAGGTGATAGTTGCGATAGGCGATGAGGGGGCCGCCGCACACCCACTCGGCCACCCAGTCGTTGACCTTGGGATTGGGATGCAGGACGCCATGGGCGGCGTCGTGCAGCAGAATGGCGAGGCCGAGTTGGCGCGCGCCGATGACGACGACGGCGATCGGGATGGTGATCGGCCAGACGAGGGCGATCAGGGTGGCCGCGCCGATCACCGCCCAGCAGTGGGCGACAAGCGCCAAACCTTTCCAGGCGGAGCGCGCGCTGAGCGGCGCCCATTCTTGGGGGGTGAAATAGTCCTTCGGATTGACGCGCGCCGCGACGGCCATGGTGATCAATATAGTATGAAGCGCGCTCCAGCGTCAGTCGCCGCGCGGCCAGGCTTCCAGGATCGAAGGGGTGGTCGCTGGCCGACCCCGGCTATGATCCCGGGAGCTGGGGGGCTGTTCAGGGTCCAAGACCAAAAACCTGGGGCCGACCGGCAAGAGACATATAGGAAGCCCGGGCGGCTCCGCATGGGCTAAAACAAGGTCATTTCACGGCGCGCGGCCGGGCTCGCCAAAGCGAAAATCCTTGGCTAGACTTTTCCGCACATGGCTGTTGATTCCATCGCCGCCACCCCGGCCCGCGTCTTTTTCGATCGCCGCGAACTCGATCTTTTGCTGAGACTTTACGGACGCATGGTCGGCGCCGGCCATTGGCGAGACTACGCCATCGACACCCTGAAGGACGCCGCCGTGTTCTCCGTCTTTCGCCGGTCGAGCGAAACGCCGATCTATCGCATCGAAAAGCGGCCCGCCTCAGGCGGGCGCCAGGGCGCGTGGTCGGTCATCGCCCACGGCGGCCTGGTGGTCAGGCGCGGTCACGAGCCCGCGGAGGTTCTCAAGGTCTTCGACAGGGCGCGATTCGCGGTGGTGGAATGAAAAAGGCCCCGGCCGCTAGGGCCGGGGCTCTTCCTCAAGACGCAATGGAATCCAGCGCCTATCTGCGGCCGCCGCCCATGAAGAAAAGCAGGAAGCGGAACAGGTTGACGAAGTCGAGATAGAGACTCAGCGCGCCCCAGTTGGTGGCCACGCTCATAGCTGCCTGGTCGCCGCCCAACTGGTAGTAGCTGAGCTTCAGCCGCTGCGTGTTCCAGGCGATAAGGCCGGCGAAAATCAGAACGCCGATGGCATTGATGGCGAACATCATGGCGGCCGAGTGGAAGAAAATGCTGAACACCATGGTGATGATCAAGCCAAACAGACCCATGATTAGGAAGCTGCCCATGGGGGCGAGGTCGCGCTTGGTGGTGTAGCCCACCAGGGAGAGACCGCCGAACGCCACCGCCGTTACCAGAAAGGTCTGGAAGATCGCGATATCTTTATAGAACATGAAAACGTTGCCGAGCCCGGCGCCGATGAGCGTGACAATCGACCAGTACATGATCCCCGCACTCCGCGGTGATTGCTTGCGCGCAAAACCCTGAAAGAGAAGGATCCCGATCGGGGCAATGGCGATGACCATGCCCAGGACGGTTAGCCCCCGGCGCCCGGTCGCGTCGGAACCCCACAGCAGGTCACGCACCGCTGGCACCGTGCCCGTCACCCACGCCAGAGCCGCGGAGAGGATGAGTCCGAGCGCCACCTTGTTGTAGACGCCGAGCATGAAGCCGCGCAGCCCCGCGTCGACGGCCATATCCGGCGCGACGGCGCCGGGCGTCCGTGTCAGCCCGCGATCAAAATCGCTCATGGTGTTCCAAAACCTTTTCCATGCGTCCCGTGTCGGACGCCCAAACGCAAATATCGTCCCGCGCGGCCCGGCGCGCAAGGACGTGCTTGGTTACGCCTGCGTCAGCTTCTAGGAATGGACGATGATCCGCCTGTTCGCCGCCCTGGCGATCCCAGAGGACATCGGCGCGGGTCTGGCCTCCCGCCAGAAGGGTCTTCTCGGCGCGCGCTGGCGTCCGGCGGAGAGCCTGCACGTCACCTTGAGGTTTTTTGGCGGGGTGAGCGAGGACCGGGCCGACGATCTCGATTCGGAATTGGCGGCGATCGGCGGGGCGGGATTCGCACTGTCGCTCAAGGGTGTCGGCTTCTTTGGCGCGGGCGAGGAGATTCGCGCGGTATGGGCGGCCGTGGCCCAGAGCGAGCCGTTGAATCGCTTGGCCGCGCGCTGCGAGAGCGCCGCCCGCCGCGCCGGCCTGCCCCGGGAAACGCGCGCCTGGCGTCCGCACGTCACCTTGGCCCATCTGCGCCACCCCGATCCGGCCGCCGTGGCCGCCTGGATGCAAACTCACAATCTGTTGAAATCGCCGCCGTTTCCCGTGCGACGGTTCGGCCTCTATTCGAGTTGGCCGGGCGAAGCCAGTTCGGTCTACCGGCTTGAACGCGCCTATCCGCTGGCGGCGGCGTGATCCTTGAGGACCCCCAGCGGCGCGATGGCTAACACCTCTTCGTGGGTCGCTTCGAGCACCAGCTTGGGCGCGGCCCCGGCGTCGAGCGCCTCCTTCCACCTTGGCGCGCACAGACACCAGCGATCGCCGGGCCTGAGACCCGGGAAGTCGAATTCCG
>DATCEL010000286.1:0-3072 GCA_036510115.1 Caulobacteraceae bacterium | reverse complement strand
CCCTGATTCTCAGACCCGTTCGACGGCCATGGCGACGGCCTCGCCGCCGCCGATGCACAGAGAGGCGAGGCCCCGTCGCTCGCCGCGCGCCTCCAGCGCCGACAGCAGGGTGGCGAGGATGCGCGCGCCGGACGCGCCGATCGGATGGCCAAGGGCGCAGGCGCCGCCGTTGACGTTGAGCCGCTCGTGCTCGATGCCGAGATCGCGCATGGCGATCATGGCCACCACGGCGAAAGCCTCGTTGACCTCGAACAGATCGACGTCATCAATATTCCAGCCCGCGCGCGCCAACGCCTGACGCATGGCCGGAACCGGGGCGGTGGTGAACAGGGCCGGCGCATGGGCGTGGACGCCGTGGCCGGCGATGCGCGCCACCGGGTCCAGCCCCAGCGTCTCGGCCGTTGAGGCGCGCATCAGCACCAGCGCCGCCGCGCCATCGGAGATCGACGAGGCGTTGGCGGCGGTGATCGCGCCATCCTTGGCGAAGGCGGGCTTCAATGTCGGGATCTTGGCAGGATCGGCCTTCAGGGGCTGTTCGTCATCCTTGATCGTCTCGACGCCCTTGCGGGAGGCGATTTCCACCGGAACGATCTCGCGGGCGAAGGCGCCGCCCTCCACGGCTGCGCGGGCGCGCCTGAGGCTCTCGACGGCATAGGCGTCCATGTCGGAACGGGTGAATTGATAGGCGGCGGCCGTCTCCTCGGCGAAAGCGCCCATCAGCTTTCCCGGATCGTAAGCATCCTCGAGGCCGTCGAGATACATCGAATCGATCACCCGATCGTGGCCGATGCGCGCGCCGGAGCGGTGTTTGGCCAGGAGATAGGGCGCGTTGGTCATGCTCTCCATGCCGCCGGCGACGACGATATCCGCCGATCCCGCCAGGAGCGCGTCGTGGGCGTGAATCGCCGCCTGCATGCCCGAGCCGCACATCTTGTTGACCGTGGTGGCCGCGACCGAGGTAGGCAGACCTGCGCCGAGCGCCGCCTGACGGGCCGGGGCCTGGCCGAGGCCGGCGGGAAGCACGCAGCCCATGATAATCTGGTCAACCGTTTCGGGCGCGATCTTGGCACGGGCCATGGCCCCTTTCACCGCCGTCGCGCCGAGGACGGTGGCGCTGGCCCCGGCGAGCGCGCCCTGGAAGCCGCCCATGGGCGTGCGGGCGTAGGCGACGATAACGACGGGATCGGCGGACATGGTGGGCGGCTCTCAGGGTGGGAATGCGGGCTTCATGTGGCGCGGGAGACGCCGGCCGGCAAGTCCTTGGGCGGCGTCGCGTTCAGCCGATCAGGGCCGAACCTGGGAGGCGATAAACCCGCCACCGAGGACCCGGCTTTGATCTTCGGCGCCGTAGAGCACGCAGGCCTGGCCGGGGGAGATGGCTTCTTCCGGCGCATCAAAGACGACCGAAACGGCCGCGCCGTCCAACGCCAGGCGCGCGGGCGCCGGCGGCCTGGTCGAGCGGACGCGGGCGAGGACTGGCAGGCCATCGGCGGCGGCCGCTTCGATGGAGGCCGCGTCACCCAGCCAATTGGTTTCCTTGAGGGTGAGCGAGGCCGCCGCCAAGGCCTCGCGCGGGCCGACGACGACTTCGCGCCGCGCCGCGTCGAGCCGCACGACGAACAAGGGCTCACCCACCGCGAGGTTCAGGCCGCGCCGCTGGCCCACGGTGTAGCGCGTCACCCCTTCGTGACGTCCGAGCAGGCGTCCGTCGATGTGGACGATATCGCCGGCTTGGGCGGCGCCCGGCCTCAGCCGATCGATGACCGTGGTGTAGCGGCCTTCGGGAACGAAGCAGATGTCCTGACTGTCGGGCTTGTCGGCGACGGCGAGGCCAAGTTCGGCGGCCACACGGCGCACCTCGCTCTTGTCCAGGCCGCCTAGGGGGAAGCGCAGATAGTCGAGCTGCGCACGGGTGGTCGCGAACAGGAAATAGCTCTGGTCACGGGTGGGGTCGCTGGCCCGGTGCAGGCGCGCCCGATCGCCGGCCGCCAGACGCCGGGCGTAGTGGCCGGTCGCCAGAGCCTCGCCGCCCAGATCGCGGGCGACCTCCAGCAGGTCGCGAAACTTCACCGTCTGATTGCAACGCACGCAGGGGATCGGCGTCTCGCCACGCGCATAGCTATCGGCGAATTCATCGATCACTTGGGCGCGGAAGCGGGCTTCATAGTCGAGCACATAGTGGGGGATGGCGATGGCCTCGGCCGCCGCGCGCGCGTCGAGGATATCCTGGCCGGCGCAGCAGGCGCCCTTCTGGCGGATCGCGGCGCCGTGATCGTAGAGCTGTAGCGTCACCCCGATGACATCGTAGCCGGCGCGCGCCAGCACGGCGGCGGTCACGGTCGAATCGACACCGCCGGACATGGCCACGACCACGCGCGCCCCCGGCGGCAGGGCCATGGCCTCGCGAACGGCGGCGGCGATGTCGACCTTGGCGAGCATGAATGGAGCCGGTTCCTGATCTTAAATGGGGGCGCGGTTTTAGCCTCTGACGCGCCTCGAAGCGACCCCGAGATGGGCATTAGGACCCTGTTATCAATCGCAAGGCATTGTCGCGACCCGTGAGGAAGGGACGGTCAGAACCGCCATGTCAGTAAAAGTGCGTATGAACAATCCTAGGGCCATAGCGGTCATTGGGCCGAGTGGGTCTCTGTTGGGGCCATCCGATTTGCCGCCGCCGAACACGCGGCGATGGGTGATCCGGCGCAAGGCGGAGGTGGTTTCGGCCGTGCGCGGCGGGCTGCTCACGCTCGAAGAGGCGCTGAACCGCTATGGTCTCACCGAGGAGGAGTTCGAGTCCTGGCGCTGGGCCTTCGATCGTCATGGCATGGCCGGGCTGCGCACCACCCTTCGCGGCGAACGGGCCTGAGCGAAGGTTGCCGCCGCGCCCACGCGCTGCTAGCCATGGCGCCGACGCATTTGGGGGCGTGAAAACGGGACATGACGGCAATGGATTCTGACAGGCCCCGCGCGCCCGGCCGGTCGCCTTCCGGACGCGTCTGGTCGATGCTGACCTTTGAACGCCTTGTTACCGGACCGGTCATCCACCTTGTCTATTGGGCCGGGCTGGGGGTG
>DATCEL010000285.1:0-3930 GCA_036510115.1 Caulobacteraceae bacterium | reverse complement strand
CGCTTCCTTGCCGTCGACCATGCGGTGGTCATAGGAGAGTGCAAGATACATCATCGGGCGGATGACGATCTGGCCGCCGACAACGACCGGACGATCCTGGATCTTGTGCATGCCGAGAATGCCCGACTGCGGAGCGTTCAGGATCGGCGTCGACATCAGTGAGCCATAGACGCCGCCGTTGGAGATAGTGAAGGTGCCCCCCTGGAGATCGTCCAACGACAGCTCGCCATCGCGGGCCTTCTTGCCCAGCTCGGCGATGGCTTTCTCGATGCCGGCCAAGCCGAGAGCGTCGGCGTCGCGGACGACCGGCACCACCAGGCCGCGATCGGTGCCCACGGCCACGCCGATATCGTAGTGATTCTTGTAGATCAGATCCTGGCCGTCGATTTCGGCGTTGACCGCCGGCACGTCCCCCAGCGCGGCGACGCAGGCCTTGACGAAGAAACTCATGAACCCCAGGCGCACGCCGTGACGTTTTTCGAAAACGTCCTTGTACTGATTTCTGAGCTCCATGACGGCGGTCATGTCGACCTCATTGAAGGTCGTCAGCATGGCGGCGTTGGCCTGGGCCTCCTTGAGCCGCCTGGCGATGGTTTGCCGCAGACGGCTCATGCGCACGCGCTCTTCGCGCTCGTCGACAGGCCGCGGCGCGGTGGGCGCCAGATCCGGCGCCGGGCGTTTGGCCAGGGCGTCGAGGGCCGCCAGGGCGTCTCCCTTGGTGATGCGACCATCCTTGCCGGCGCCGGCGACGCCCGCCAGATCGAGGCGCCCCTCGGCGGCGATGCGGCGCACCGAGGGCGCCGGGGGCAACTCGGCGGCGGGGGCGGTTTGCGCGGCGGGGGCTGGCGCCGCGGGCTTCGGCTCCGGTTGAGGTTTCGCCTTGGCCTCGGGCGCGGTGACGGGCTTGGAGGCCGAGGCGGCGGAGCTCGCGCCAACCTGGCCTAGCCTTTGACCCGGGACCACCGTGGCCCCCTCCTCGGCATCGATGGCGGAGAGCACGCCATCTTCGGCCGCGACCACCTCGAGGCTCACCTTGTCGGTGTCCAACTCGACCAGGACCTCGTCCCGCTTCACCGCCTCGCCCGGCTTCTTGGACCAGCGGGCGACGGTCGCCTCGGTGACCGATTCGCCGAGAGCGGGGGTCATGATGTCGGTCATGCGAATTCCCATCTGTTGGGGGCGCGGCAAGCCCGGTCCCCACTCATGCGAAGGCCGCGGCGAGGAAGGCGTCGAGTTCCTTTTTGTGCCGGCTCATCACGCCCGCGGCGGTGGAGGCCGACGCCGGCCGACCAACGTAGCGCGCGCGCTTGGCAGCGATCTTCATCTTCGCCAGCGTGAGTTCCAGCCACGGGTCGACGAACATCCAGCCGCCCATGTTCTTGGGTTCTTCCTGGCACCAGATCAGCTCCGCGGTCTTGAAGCGCGCCAACTCGGTGGTCAGGGATTTCATCGGCCACGGATAGAACTGCTCGAGCCGCATCAAATAGACATCATTGGCGCCGCGCGCTTCGCGCTCGTCCAGCAGATCATAGTAGACCTTGCCAGAGCACAGGATCACCCGCCGGATACCCTCGTCGGGGGCCAGTTCGACGCTCGTGTGCCGGCGCCACTGGGCGTCGTCCTGGAGCACGCGGTGGAAGGAAGAGCCCTCGGACATATCGGCCAGGGTCGAAACCGCCTTCTTGTGTCTGAGAAGCGACTTGGGCGTCATCAGGATCAGCGGCTTGCGGAATTCGCGCAGCATCTGCCGGCGCAGGACGTGGAAATAGTTGGCCGGCGTCGAGCAGTTGACCACCTGCAGATTGTCCTCGGCGCAGAGCTGCAGATAGCGCTCAAGCCGGGCCGAAGAATGTTCCGGGCCCTGGCCCTCGTAGCCGTGTGGCAAAAGCATGGTCAGGCCCGACATGCGCAACCACTTGCGTTCGCCCGAAGAGATGAACTGGTCGATGACCACCTGGGCGCCGTTGGCGAAGTCGCCGAATTGCGCCTCCCAGAGCGTGAGGGTGCGCGGCTCGCTCAGCGAGAAGCCATATTCAAAACCGAGCACCGCCTCTTCCGACAGGGCCGAATCGAGTGCCTCGAAATGCGCCTGACCGGGCCGCAGATGGCGCAGCGGCGTGTAATGTTCCTCGGTCTTCTGATCGATGATGTCGCAGTGACGCTGGACGAAAGTGCCGCGCACACTGTCCTGGCCGGAAAGGCGCACCGGGAACCCCTGGTCGAGCAAGGTGGCGAAGGCCAGATGCTCGGCCGTCGCCCAATCGATATCCGCTCCTGACTCGATGCTCGCCCTGCGGGCCTCGATCACCCGCTTGATCGTTCGATGGACATCGATACGCGCTGGAATCGCCGTGAACCTCAGCCCTAGATCGAGGAGCTTCTGCTTGGCGACGGCGGTGTCGCCGCGCCTCTCCTCGCCCGCGGGCAGGACCAGACCCGCCCATTTGCCGTCCAGCCAGTCGGCCTTGTCCGCCTGATAGGTCTTGCCGGCCTCGAATTCGGCGTCGAGGAACTTGTCGAAGTCCTCGATCCAGCCGGCGACCTCGATCTCGGTGGCCACACCCTCGGCGACGAGGCGGCTGGCGTAGAGCGCGCGCGTCGTCGGATGGTCCTTGATCGCCTTGTACATCAAGGGCTGGGTCATGGTCGGATCGTCGCCCTCGTTATGACCGAAGCGGCGATAGCAGAACATGTCAATGACCACGTCCTTGCCGAACTGCTGACGATATTCGATGGCCACGCGGGCGGCGAAGGTCACTGCTTCCGGATCGTCGCCGTTGGCGTGGAAGATCGGCGCCTCGACCATCAGGGCGATGTCGGTGGGATAGGGGCTGGTGCGCGAATAGAGCGGATAGGTGGTGAAGCCGATCTGGTTGTTGACGATGAAATGCACCGCCCCGCCGGTGCGATAGCCCTTGATGCCCATCAGGTTGAAGCACTCGGCGACGACGCCCTGGCCGGCGAAGGCGGCGTCGCCGTGCATCAACAGCGGCAGAACGTGGCCGCGCCCCTGAGAGGGGTCCTCGCGCAGGGCGAAGGCCTGCTTGGCTCTGGATTTTCCCAGCACCACCGGATTGACGATCTCCAGATGGCTTGGGTTGGCGGTTAGCGACAGGTGCACATTGTTGCCGTCGAACTCGCGATCCGATGAGGCGCCCAGGTGATATTTGACGTCGCCAGAGCCTTCGATGTCGGAGGGCAAGGACGAGCCGCCGCTGAATTCGTGGAAGATCACCCGATAGGGCTTGGCCATAACCGCGGCCAACACGTTCAGGCGTCCGCGATGGGGCATGCCGATGACGATATCGTCGACCCCGAGAGCGCCGCCGCGCTTGATGATCTGCTCGAGAGCCGGCACCATGGCCTCGCCGCCGTCGATGCCAAAGCGCTTGGCGCCGGGATAGCGCTTGGCCAGAAAGCGCTCGAAGCTCTCGGCCTCGATCAGCTTCTTGAGAATGGCGATCTTGCCTTCCGGCGTGAAGCTGATTTCCTTGTCGTGGCCCTCGATGCGCCGTTGCAGCCAGGCCTTCTCGGCCGGATCGGAGATGTGCATGTATTGCACGCCGATCGTGCCGCAGTAGGTGCGGTTCAGGATCGCCAGAATCTCGCGCACCGTGCCGGTCTCGAGACCCAGCACAAAGTCGAGGAAGATCGGCCGGTCGAAATCAGATTCGGCGAAGCCGTAGCTCGCCGGATCGAGTTCGCTGGCGTCGCCGGCGGTGACCGCCAGGCCCAACGGGTCGAGATTGGCTCTCAGGTGACCGCGAACCCGATAGGCGCGGATCATCATGATCGCCCGCAGGGAATCGAGCGTGCGGGCGCGCACCTCCTCGGGACTGGCGCCGGGTTGGTTTCCTTCGATGCGCGCCTGAAGCTTGGCTTCCACCGCTGGCCACAGCCCATCCATGGCCGAGAGCCATTCGGGTCGAG
>DATCEL010000284.1:0-3377 GCA_036510115.1 Caulobacteraceae bacterium | reverse complement strand
TGTACTGGTATTCGGTCTTCGACAGCCGGCCGCCCACACGGATATCCTGACCGGCTTGCAGGAATACCCGCCCGCCCTCGACCTGCGCGACCTTCGGGCGAATTCGATTGATGAAATCCTGCGCGCTGCCGCCCACGCGTTCGTCGAATGGCTTGAGGGCGATGAACATGCGCCCGTTGTTGATCGTCTGGCCGCCGATTCCAGATCCCACGGTGGCATTGTAGCTCGCGACGTCCGGGTCGGCGGCGACGATGGCGACCAATCGGGCCTGTACGCGTGACATCTCCTTGAAGGAAACGTCCTCGCCCCCCTCGCTGATGCCGATGACGACGCCCGTGTCCTGCGCCGGAAAGAAGCCCTTGGGAATGTCGATGTAAAGCAGCACTGTCACCGAGACGGTCGCAAGGAACACCAGCAGAGTCACGAAGCTGTGGCGCAACGCCACATCGAGCGTTCGGCGATAGAAGGCGAGCAGCCCGCTGAATCCCGCCTCGACCGCGCGCCAGAGCCATCCATGAGAGTCAACGGACTCGTCACGCAGGAAGCGGGCGCACATCATTGGTGTAAGCGTGAGCGAGACGAATGCAGAGAGCATCACGGCGACCGTCACCGTGACCGCAAATTCCCGGAACAGGCGCCCGACGATGCCGCCCATCAGCAGCAGCGGAATGAATACCGCGATCAGCGACAGGCTTATAGAGATGATGGTGAAGCCAATTTCTCCGGCGCCCTGTAGCGCCGCCTCCATCGGCGCCATTCCGTCTTCCACATGGCGGTGGATGTTCTCCAGCATCACGATCGCGTCGTCGACGACGAACCCGACGGAGATGGTCAGGGCCATCAGCGACAGATTGTCGAGGCTGAACCCCAGCAGGTACATCGCCGCGAAGGTGCAGATCAGCGCGACCGGGACGGTGATGGCGGGGATGAAGGTCGCCCAGAAGCTGCGCAGGAAGACGAAGATCACCATCACGACCAGGCCGACTGCAAGCGCCAGGGTGAACTGCACGTCGGAGACGGAGGCGCGGATCGTCTGCGTGCGGTCCATCACCACGTTGACCTGAACCGAAGGTGGGATCGCCGCCTCCAGCCGCGGCAGGGCGGCCTTGATGCGGTCCACCGTATCGATGACGTTGGCGCCCGGCTGCTTGAAGATCAGCAGGATGATCCCGGGCTTGCCGTTCTGCCATCCCGCCAGGGTCACGTTTTCCGGCCCATCGACCGCCTGGCCGATGTCGCGCACCCGCACCGGGGCGCCGTTGCGCCAGGCCAGGATGACGTCGTTGAACTCGGCGGCCTTGGTCAGCTGGTCGTTGTCGTAGATCGTGAAGCTACGCCGGTCGGTGTCGATCGTGCCTTTGGGGTCGTTCACCGTTGCATTCACCAGCGCCGGGCGCACATCCTCCAAGGTCAGCCCCATCGCCGCCAGTTTCGACGGATCGACCTGCACACGGATCGCGCGCTTCTGCTCGCCGCCGATATAGACCTGTCCGACGCCTGCGATCTGCGAGATCTGCTGGCTCAGGATATTATCGGCGAAGTCGTCTGCATCGATCAGCGGCACCACGTCCGATTGCACGGAGAGGATCAGGATGGGGCTGTCGGAAGGGTTGATCTTCCAATAGGTCGGCGATGAGGGCAGGTTCAGCGGCATCTGCCCGCTGGCGGCGTTAATCTTTGCCTGGATGTCGCCGGCCGCGGCATCGATGTTGCGATCGAGATCGAATTGCACGACGATCTGCGACTGCCCCTGCACGTTCACCGACGTCATCTGCGCGATGCCAGGGATTTGCGCGAAGTTGCGCTCGAGTGGTTGTGCGACCGAGCTGGCCATCGTCTCCGGGCTGGCGCCGGGGTATTTCGCGTTCACCAGGATGGTCGGAAAATCAACGCGCGGCAGCGGCGCGACCGGCAGGAACGGATAGGCGGCGAGCCCAATCAGCACCAGGGCGGCCATGATGAGCGACGTGCCGACGGGTCGGCGAATGAACGGGGTGGAGATGCTCATGCGGCAGCCTTCCCCTTCGCCACCGCGACCGGCGCCCCGTCCTGCAAGCGTGACTGCCCCGAAACGACCACGACCGCGCCTGCCGGCGGTCCATGCGTCAGTATCGCCGTCTCCCCATCGTCGGAGACGAGCGTGACCGGTTCGCGTGCCGCGGTGCCGTCCGGTCGTACGACCCAGGCGAACAGCCCGGCCGGCCCGTGCTGGACGGCGGCAGAAGGCATCGTCAGGGCATCGTGGGCGGTATCCAATAGGAGACGCGCGCGTACGAACTGGCCGGGCCAGAGTTGGTCGGCCGCATTTGGGAACACCGCCTTCAGCTTGATCGTTCCAGTGCTCGGATCGACCGCGTTGTCGATCGTCACCAGCGTGCCCTCATCCAGCGCGGCGTCACCCTCCGCCGGCAGGGCCGTGACCGCAAGCCGGCGGGCGCGCATCGCCACGCTGAGGCGGGGTAGGTCCGCCTGAGGCAGCGTGAACACCACAGCCACCGGATGGATCTGCGTGAGCGTCATGATCGGCATCGCGTCCGCCGCGTGGATCAGATTGCCGGGATCAATCTGGCGCAGCCCGACCCGGGCGTCGAACGGTGCGGTGATGGCGCAAAAGCTGAGGTTGACCCGTGCCGCCTCCACCGCCGCCGCGTCGCCAGCCACCGCGGCGGTCATCTGGGCGACCGTCGCCGTGTTCTGGTCGAGTTGCTGGCGCGAGGCGAAGTCCTGGCGCACCAGCGTGCTGGTGCGCGCCAGGTCGCGGCGGGCATTGTCAAGTTGCGCCTGGTCCTGCTGGCGCTTCGCCTCCGCCTGGTCGAGCGCCGCTTGATAGGGGCGGGGATCGATAACCGCGACAACCGCGCCGGCCTTGACTTCCTGGCCCTCCTCGACCGGCACCGACATCAGCGCGCCGTCGACCCGCGCGCGCACCTGAACGGCGTTGTTGGACTGCACGGTTCCGAGGCCCGCGAGGTACACCGGCATGTCGCGCCGCTCCACCGTAGCGGTCGAGACCGGCACGGCGGTGGGGGCGGCCGCCGGGGCGTGCTCCTGTGCGAAAGGGTGGCGGATGGCGAGCGAGCCCGCCAGGCCAAGAGCGAGCAGAAAGACTGCCACTCCGGCGAACCAGGCAGGCAGGCGGCGGCCTCCGCGAGGCGGACCGATCATCTGGGGCACCCACACGGCCAAAAGAAGCAACGAAACCGCCGGCCAACCCTGCTCCGAGTAGGCGCGGCGCCCTCAATACTCGCATCAGCCCTGTCCAGGTCAAGCGTGCTCATGCGCACGCGCGTCCGAACCGCACGGAAACGGGGTCACGCGAGGGGCGCCCATGGGCTACACTGGCGATGCCCTCGAGGAACCCCGCATGAGCGACATCG
>DATCEL010000283.1:0-3381 GCA_036510115.1 Caulobacteraceae bacterium | reverse complement strand
TGATCAACCCCACAAGCGAGTAGGTCTGCGGATAGTTCCCCCAAAGAGAGCCATCGACGAGGCTGACATCTTCCGACAACAACCCGGCGTGATTGCGCTTTTCAAGCATCTCCTCGAACAACTTGCGGGCCTGTTTCGTCTCGCCGGCCAGATGCAGGCCCTCGATGAACCAGAATGTGCAGAAGTTGAACGCGGTTTCAGGCACGCCGAAGTCGTCGGCCACGTCATAGCGCAAGAAGTTCGAGCCGCGCTTCAGATGCTTCTCCAGCGCCCTCAAGGTTTCGAGGTGACGAGGGTCGTCGGCTGAGAGAAAGCGCAAATCGACCAGTTGGGTGAGGCTCGCGTCGAGCTCGGATCCGCCAAAAGTCGCCGCGAAGTGGTGATCCTTCTCGTCCCAGGCGTTAGCCTCGATGCTGGCTCGAATAACGGCGGCGCGCTCGTTCCACAGCTTGGCCCGATCGGCCAGCCCCAGCTTCTCGGCGACATTGCCCAGACGGTCGCACGCGGCCCAGCACATGGCCGCGGAATAGGTATGAACCGCCGAGCGTGTGCGCAGCTCCCATAGGCCGGCGTCGGGCTTGTCGTGGACCGCGAAGGCGCGCTCGCCCTGGCGTTCGAGGGCCTCGAAATCGGCGCGCGTCGCCGGCCGGATCAGCCGTTCGTCGAAGAAGGCGTGGGCCGTGGAAAGCACGATCTGGCCATAGACGTCATGCTGGATGTGCTCATGGGCCTGGTTGCCGACCCTGACCGGTCCCATGCCGCGGTAACCGGGCATGTTCTCGATGATGCGCTCGGTCAGGATCGGCTCGAAGCCGACGCCATAGACGGGCTGAATGTGACCGCCGGCGGCGGCGTCCATGATGTTGCGCAGGTAGCCGAGGTAGTTCTCCATGATGTCCACCGCGCCAAGGCGGTTGAGGGCCTGGACGACGTAGTAGGCGTCGCGGATCCAGCAGTAGCGGTAGTCCCAGTTGCGGCCGCTGTCCGGCGCTTCGGGGATCGAGGTGGTCAGGGCGGCGACGATGGCGCCGGTTTCTTCATAGGCGCACAATTTGAGGGTGATCGCCGCTCGGATCACCGCCTCCTGCCAATCGAGCGGTATGGCCAGCGACCGCACCCACTCGCGCCAGTAGTGGAGGGTGTCGTTGAGCATCCGGTTGGCGGTGGACAGCACCTCGCCCTGGAACGGCTCGTCCGGCCCCAAAAACATCGCGATCGGCGTCTCGAGGCGGAAGACCCGCTCATCGGTGATGTGGGAAACCGGCGCGTTGGTGGTGAGCCGCATGGTCACGCCGGCGTCCACATAGCGGATGTGATTGGAGCCGCTTATGGGGGCGATGTCGGCGCGACCCCACTCGCAGGTCGGGCGCAAGCGAACGCGAATGCGTGGAGCGCCCGAGACCGGACGCACCAGCCGAATGAATGAGGCCGGCCTATAGCCACGATCGTAGAGCCGGAACCTGGGCGCGAAGTCGATGATTTCGGCTACCGCGCCGTTGGCGTCGGTGAGTTGCGTGCACAGCACGGCGGTATTGCGCATGTAGGATTGGGTCGCGGTCTGCATATCCTCCAGCTCGACCGCCCACAGCCCGCGCGCGCCCTCGTCGGCCGGGTCGCCACCGGAAAGCAGTTGGGAGAAGAACGGATCGCCATCGACTCGCGGAGCGCAACACCAGACAAAGCGGCCCTGCCGATCGACAAGGGCGCTGATCGCACAGTTGCCGATAGGCGCGAGGTCGAGGTCGTTCACCCGTCACACTCCACAGCCGCGCTCAACCAGGCGCGGGCGTCATCGACACCGGCGAGAGCGAAGCTCGCCTGCGTGGGCCGCCGCGAACCGACGACGATCCCGACGCCACCTAATCGTTGGACGGAACGAAAGCCATCTTCGTCGGTCAGGTCGTCGCCAAGAAAGACGGGGACATGGCCCGCGAACGGGGGCTCGGCCATGAAGGCGGCCACGGCCGCCCCCTTGTCAGGTCCGGGCGCGCGAATCTCCATCACCATGTCGCCTTCCTGCACGGTGAGACCGCGGCGCGCGCCGAGACGACACATGAAATCGTGGCAGGCCGGTCCCGCCTCCGGTCGCCGCCGATAGTGAAGCGAGACGGCCAGGCCCTTGTCCTCGACCAACAGGCAGCCGTCAGCGGCGGCGAAAGCCTGGACCTCATCGAGAGCTTGGCGGACCTGCTCGGCCCCCGCGGCGGCAATCACCTCGCCATTCGCCCTTCGCCGCACCAGACCGTGCACCGCGCCAAGCGCTGGAATACGCCCTTCAAGGACGCGGTCGAGATCTTCCAGGGTGCGGCCACTGATCACGGCGAGCCGCCCGTCCAGGCGAGCGAGGAGCGCGTCGAGCAACCGGCGGCGCGCCGCGTTCGGTCCAACGGCCTGCGGCGTCAGCGCCAGGGGCGCTATGGTGCCGTCGAGATCCAGAAACAGCGACGTGGCGTCGAGGCGGAGCGGAGGGGGCACCTCCAGAGTGTCGGTCGGGCGCGAAGCCTTCGCCAATCCGGTTGTGGACATCAGTCCCCGTGACCCTTTCGAGAAGCGACTTTGCGGCTCGACCGCCGCTCTAGCCTCCTCATTCCTCGACCAGAACCGCCACCTGGCCCTCGGCCTTGGCGGTCACCGCCGTGCGATCGCCGAGGCGTCGGATCTCGATGTCCAGGAACGCCCCGGCGATATCAAGGCGCTCAAGGCGGATTTGTTCCACGCCAGCGGGCAGGCGAGGTCGAACGAGGCGGACCTCTCGTCTCGTCGCATCGACGCGAAGACCCAGAGAGGCCGACAGCATCATGAAAGTCGAGCCGGCGGCCCAGGCCTGGGGCATGCACGCCACCGGATAGGCAACCGGCGGCGCGTCGGTCTCGCGCTCAAAGCCGCACAACAGTTCCGGCATTCGACCTCCGAACGCTTTGCAGGCGTCGAAGAGGTCGGTCATGACGCGGGTGACCCCCGCGCGCTCGCCATATCGGGCCATGCCCGCCAGACAGATGGCCGTGTCGTGGGGCCATACCGAGCCATTGTGATAGGACATCGGGTTGTAACGCGCCCCGCCGGCGGCGAGCGTCCGCAGGCCCCAGCCGGAGTCAAACGCCGGGGAGAGGAGACGCCGGATGACGCGTTTGGCGCGCGCCGCGGTCGGCAAGCCGACGAACAAAAGGTGCCCCGGATTGGAGGTCTCGGCGCGGCAGACCGCGCCTTCGCCGTCGATGGCCACGGCGTAAAATCCGAGGTCGTCGAGCCAGAAACGCGCCTCAACCGCGACGGCGATCTCGCGCGCTCGGGCGGCCCACCGCGGCGCCTCTTCATCGCCAAGCCTTTCGCCCAGCGCCGCCATGGCCCGCCACGCGGCGCAGGCATAGCCTTGCACTTCGA
>DATCEL010000282.1:0-4442 GCA_036510115.1 Caulobacteraceae bacterium | reverse complement strand
GCCAAGTTCGTCGCCGTCGAGGACGAGGAATTCAAGGCCGCCGAAACCGCCGCCGGCTACGCCAAGGAAATGAGCGCCGACTACCAGGCCAAACAAGCCGCCCTGGTGACCGACCACATTCGCCGCCAAGACATCGTCATCACCACGGCCCTGGTCCCCGGCCGCCGCGCGCCTAGGCTGGTGAGCGCCGCCCAGGTCGCCTCGATGCGCGCCGGCTCGATCCTCGTCGATCTGGCGGTCGAGCACGGCGGCAATGTCGAGGGCTCGCGACCGGGCGAGACGGTCGAGGCGGGCGGGGTCAGGATCGTCGGCATCGCCAATCTGCCCGGCCGGATCGCCGCTGACGCATCGGCGCTCTATGCCCGCAATCTCTCCGCCTTTCTCGCCCTGCTGGTCGACAAGGATGGCGGGCTGGCGGTGGGCGCCGAAGACGAAATCCTCAAGGCCGCGCTGGTGACCCACGGCGGGGCGATCGTTCATCCGGCGCTGAAGGGAGGCTGACATGGACGTCGTCGATCCGACCATCTTTCGCCTGGCGATCTTCGTCCTGGCCATCTTCGTCGGCTACTATGTGGTGTGGAGCGTGACCCCGGCCCTGCACACGCCGCTGATGAGCGTCACCAACGCCATTTCCTCAGTGATCATCGTCGGCGCTCTCCTGGCCGCAGCGGCGCACACCGGACATAGCGCCCACGCCGGCCATATCTGGATCTCGAAAGGGGCTGGCGCGATCGCCGCGACCCTGGCGGCGGTGAACATCTTCGGCGGCTTCCTGGTCACCCAGCGCATGCTCGGCATGTACCGCAAGAAGGGCCGGTAAGCGTGTCCGCCAATCTCGCCTCCCTCGCCTATCTGCTTTGCGGCGTCCTCTTCATCCTGGCGCTGCGCGGCCTCTCCAGCCCGGTGACCAGCCGGCGCGGCAATTTGATGGGCATGACCGGAATGGCCATCGCCCTGGCGGTGACCTTGCTGACCCTGTGGGCCGGCGGCGCGCTCGATCCGGTCACCCTGGCGCTGATCGTCGGCGGCGTGGCCGTCGGCGGGACCGTCGGCGCGGTTATCGCCCGGCGCGTGCAGATGACCGCCATGCCGCAACTGGTGGCCGCCTTCCACTCCCTGGTCGGGCTGGCCGCCTGCTTGGTCGCGGTGGCGGCGATCCACACACCGGCCGCCTACAACATCGAAAGCGCCAGCGGCGTGAAGCTCGAAAGCCTGATCGAGCTCTCGGTGGGCCTGGCCATCGGCGCCATCACCTTCACCGGCTCCCTGATCGCCTTCGCCAAGCTCAACGGCAACATGAGCGGCGCGCCGATCCTGTTGCCGGCCAGGCACTGGCTCAATCTCGCCCTGGCCATAGCCGTGGTGGCGCTGATCGTGGTCCTGGTCGTCTCCGGCGGCCACGCCCTGTGGGCTTTCTGGGCCATCTTCGCCCTGGCCCTGGTCGGCGGGATCACCCTGATCATCCCCATCGGCGGGGCCGACATGCCGGTGGTCATCTCGATGCTCAACAGCTACTCGGGCTGGGCGGCGGCGGCGCTCGGTTTCACGCTTGGCAACATCACCCTGATCATCACCGGCGCCCTGGTGGGTTCGTCCGGCGCGATCCTCAGCTACATCATGTGCAAGGGGATGAACCGCTCGTTCGTCTCGGTGATCCTGGGCGGCTTTGGCGGCGAAGACGCGGCCGCGGCGGTCGGCAAGGTCGAGACCCGGCCGGTCAAGCAAGGCAGCGCCGAGGATGCCGCTTTCATCATGAAGAACGCCTCCAAGGTGATCATCGTCCCCGGCTACGGCATGGCCGTGGCCCAGGCCCAGCACGCCTTGCGTGAAATGGCCGACCGCCTCAAGGCCGAGGGCGTCGAGGTGAAATACGCCATCCATCCGGTCGCCGGCCGAATGCCCGGCCACATGAACGTTCTGCTGGCCGAGGCCAACGTCCCCTACGACGAGGTCTTCGAGCTCGACGACATCAATTCCGAATTCGCCGCCGCCGACGTGGCCTTCGTCATCGGGGCCAACGACGTAACCAATCCGGCCGCCAAGACCGACCCCAAGAGCCCGATCTTCGGCATGCCGATCCTCGATGTCGAGAAGGCGCGCACGGTGCTGTTCGTCAAGCGCGGCATGGGCTCGGGCTACGCCGGAGTGGAGAACGAGCTTTTCTTCCGCGACAACACCATGATGCTGTTCTCGGACGCCAAGAAGATGGTCGAGGGCATCGTCAAGGCGCTGTAAAGGGCGCGCGGAAAGCCTCAGTCCGCCGCCGCGCGCGGATCTCCCGCCGCCAGCCGGCCGCCTTCGATCCAGGCCGCGAGGCTCGGTGTGAACTTGCGCTTCACCACGGCGTCGTAGCGGGCCAAATCCTCATCCGTGAGCACGTCCCTCCAGCGGCCGTTGGAGCCTTTGAACAAAAACCGCTCAGGGCCGCGATCGAAGTGGTCGCCGATGGTCGGCAGCAGAGCGTCGCCCTCCGCCTTCATCGCCGCGAACGACGCGGCGCGGGCCAATTCCTCCATCAAGGGTTCCGGCGTTTCGATGTCGAGGAAGGCGGAGATACGCCGCATCTCGCCAGCGAGGTCGTCCTTGAGGTCGCTGTAGTGGACCATCAGCAGCCAGGGCGCCCGGCGGTCGCGCCAATAGCCGGTCTCGAACTCGAAGAAGGGCAGGTCCTCGCCATAGGTCCAGGTTGCGTCGACCTCCGCCCGTTCGATCCAGCCCAGCCACCAATCATGCAAGTCTTCGGGCGTCTCCCGGCGGGGATCGGCCGCCAGGCGCTCGAGCAGTCGCGGGTCCTTCATCGCCTCGGCCATGGCCACGCCGATGGCCTCGGGGCGGGTGCCGCGCATGTGGTTGTGCATCGAGACGCAGGCGTCGCGCCCATCGCGGGCGACGTGGATGTACTTTACGCCATCCAGGATCGGCAGGGCCTCGAGGGGAAGGTGAGACTTGATCGAACGCCGATGGGTCTGGGATTCGAGGATGGCCAAATTCTCGCTGTTCGAGCGAAACAGAGTGGAATCGAGCCATGGCGCAATGTCCATGATCGGCCTGGGTTCGGCCGACTGGAAGATCAAAAGTTGGACGATTCTCTGGGTCCAGGTCGTGCCACATTTCGGATAGGTGGCGACCACGACATCGCCTGCCCGGGGCTGGAAATCGTCCCAGCGCCGCGCATCCATGACCATGGAACGATATTCGCGTGTCGGCGCCCGCAGCACGTTCATCATCGGCTTCGCCCTCCAGGTGCGGTCAAGCTAGCATGGGAACGAGCGCGCGGCGAAGACGGGTTGGCCAATTGCGCGGCGAACGGTCGGCCGCTAATACAGCCGGGCCTGCGGGCCGCCTTAGCTCAGCCGGTAGAGCGGCGCATTCGTAATGCGTAGGTCGGGTGTTCGAGTCACCCAGGCGGCGCCAAGGGCGCTTCAAGATTGGCTTCCTGCCCCGATTGGGCGAATCGAGGAATCTCCAAATGAAAAGAATCGTTGTCTTCGCCGCCAGCCTCGCGCTGGCCACCGGCGGCATCGCCGGCACGGCCGGCGCCGTGGGTTGTCTCTCCGGGGCGGTTGTCGGCGGCGTCGCCGGCCACATGGCGCACCATCATGCCCTGGCTGGCGCCGCTGTCGGTTGTTTCGCCGGCCATGAACTGAAGATGCATCAAAAGCGTAAGCACGCCGCTGAAATGCGCGCCCAGCATGACGCCGCCATGGCTGGTCACCCGGCTCACGCGCACTAGGATCGTTGTCCTGTCGCCTCGGGCCAATCCGGTCCGAGGCGATCGAGAGGTTCTACCCCGGAACTTGCGCTAGGGCGTCTCGACAGGCTCGCCCGTCCACTCCCAGTGCCACGGTTCAAACGGGTAGGGCACGAAGCCAAATCTATGCGCGTTGGCCGCCATCCATAGATAGGCGGGCCCCTGAACGATGGCGCGCCGATTGGCGTCATCCGATGAGTCGAACCTCATGCCGGGCGCCGAGCCGAGGTCCAAATCCATGGCCAAACCCGTGAGATGAGCCGAGCACGCGGCTCTGACGAGGTTCTGGCAGTTGTTCTCCAGCGCGCAACGCGCCGCATCCGCCGCCGGGCTGCGATAGGCCGAAAAGATCATCAACAGTTGGTGGTCGGCGGCGAACGCCGGCTGTTCGGTCCGCGCGGCGCCCAGCATTTTCTCATAGGCGGCCAAGGCGCCCGGCCGGATCAGCATCACCTTGCCGCCGTAGGCGTAAGCGGCAGGGACGGTCGTAAGCCGGGATTCCGCGGGGGGATCGGGGCATTTGCCGGCGCTGGCGACGGCGAATGGCCGCTCGCGTTGCCAGACGAGCATTAGAGCCTGCATTTCCGGTGCGCCGATGACCCCGGTCGGAGGCAGGCGGTGGACCGATTGCCAGGCGGACAAACGGCTGGCGAAGCCTGGCGAGCCCGGCGAACAGCGGGTTCGGATCGTC
>DATCEL010000281.1:0-4584 GCA_036510115.1 Caulobacteraceae bacterium | reverse complement strand
ACCCAACCGCCAGCGAGGCGCCCGAGGCGCTCTTCACCGCCGCGCGCATCGAAGAGAACATCGCCTATTACGACAAGGCCGCCGCGCTCTACGAGCAGCTGGCCCAGAAATATCCGCAGAATGGCCACGCCGCCGACGCGCTCCGCAGCGCCGGCGTCTTGCGCCAGAGCCTCGGGCAGCACGATCGCGCCATCAAGCACTACAGTGAGTACGCGCGTCGCTACAAGGATCGCCCCGACGCCAAGGACGTCGCCTTCCAGGCCGCCGTCGTGCGCGAGGACCAGAAGGATTGGCGGGGCGCGGCCGCCAGCTTCGGCGCCTACAGCAAGACCTACCCCGGCGACGCCAAGACCGTCGAGGCGCTGGCCCGCGAGGCCGACGCGCAGCTCAACGCGGGCAACGAGAGCGCCGCCAGGGAGACCGCCGCCAAGGCGCTGGCGGCGTATGGCAAGCACGGCCACGGCGGGAGCGACGAGGTCGGTTACTACGCGGCCGAGGCGCGCTATATCCAGGGCGAGCTGCTCTACCTCGAGTACGAGCGGATCAAGATCGCGGGCAAGCCGCGGCAGCTCGGCAAGGTGCTCGAGGAGAAAGCCAAGCGGCTCGAGGAGGCCAAGCAGACCTACCTCGACGTCGTGACCTACCGCTCGCCCGAGTGGACCACCGCCGCGTTGCTGCGCATCGGCCAGGGCTACGAGGCTTACGCCAAGGCTATGCGCAACGCGCCGGTCCCCAAGGACCTCAAGGAAGACGAAAAGCAGATGTACCGCGACGAGCTCGAGAAGGTGATCGTCGTGATCGAGGACAAGGCCATCGACGCCTACAAGTCGGGCTACGCGCGGGCGCTCCAGATCGGCGTCTACAACAAGCACACCCAGGCCATCCGTGAGGCGCTCTCGCGCCTCGCCGAAAACGAATACCCCAAGGAAGCCGAGCTGCGCCTGACCAGTCGCCCCGGCGAGCCGCGCGTCACCCTCGATCGCATCGAAGAGGTCCGCCGTGACAACTGAGGCGCGGGAGGGACTTTGCCCCTGCCGCGGGCCCACCCCCGACGAGAGCCGGGCCCGGATCTGCTCGGCGGGCAGTCTCTCCGGCGGACAACGCCCGCCTCCGATCCTGACGAAGGCGGTCGCCTTGGCGCTCCTCGCGATTGGCTGCGCGCACAAGGCGCCGGCGCCGGGGGCGGCAGCGGTCAATCCGATCGCGGCGGTGGTGTTACCGAAGACCAGCCCCGAGGCGCAGGCGGCCTTCGACGAAGGGGTGCGCATCATGCGCACCGGGCGCAAGCACTACAAGGACGCGCGTCAGCCACTCACCCGCGCCACCCAGCTCGACGGGCGGCTCTTCGAGGCCTGGCACGACCTCGGCGTGATCGAGACGGCGCTCGGCAACTTCGACGCCGCGGTGGACGACTTCAAGCGGGCGCTCGACATCCAGCCCGGCGCACGCCTGACGGTGCTGGCCTACGGCGAGAGCCTGCGACGCGCGCACAACGGCAAGAAGGCCGGCGAGGTCTACGCGCGTTGGCTCAACGCCGATCCCAACGACTTCGATATGCGGGCCCGCTATAGCCAAGTGCTGCGCGAAGCCGGCCCCGACTCGCTGGATGAGTCGCTGGAACAGGCCCGGCTGTTGCTTGCGGAAAGCGGCGAAAACCTCGCCCACACCGTAATTGCCTATAACGCCCTGGCCCTCACCTACTATAAAATGGGGAAGTTCGAACTTGCCGAGACCGCGCTGCATAAGGCAGCCGATCTCGATCCCAAGAGCGCTTTCGTCTGGAACAACCTGGGTCTCGTCGCTTTTGAACGGGGCCACGACCAGGAGGCTTTCTTGGACTATCAGAAAGCGTCTGAGCTCGATCCAAAGTACGTGCAGGCCCGCCTCAACAAGGCGGTGGTCTACCTGGACTGCGGCGATTACAAAAAAGCCCGCAGCGAGCTGCAGAAGGCGGTCGAGATCGATCCCAACGACGCCGAGGCGCAGGTGGCGCTGGGCGTGGCGTCTCGCGGTGACGGGAAGATGGACCTGGCGCGCCAGGCCTACGAGCGCGCCCTCGACATCGAGCCCGACTACCCACCCGCGCTTTACGACCTGGGCATCCTCTACATGGACTTCGATAAGGATCCCGCCAAAGCCAAGGACTACCTGAATCAATATCTGCAAGCGGCCGGCAAAGACGACTCGCGCCGCGCCGACGCGCTGGGGCGGCTCAAGGAGATGAAGTGAAGCGTGGGGCGTTGGAACTCTTCGCGACGGTCGCGATGTCGTTCGCGCTGGCGATGGCCGCCGGCACCGCCGACGCCAAGCCGTCCAAGCGCCGCGCGGCGACCCACAAACCGGCGCCCGCCCACGCCCGGGAACGCCCCCCCTCCTCGACGAACGACACCTCGGCTTCCAGCGACAGCTCCGACTCGGCCTCTCCCGCCGACGACCGGCCGGGTGGCGAGCCGAAGGGCTCGGCTCCAGCTGGGAAGGTGAAGACCAAGACCTACACCTTCGGCGCGATGGACGTGGAGGGTAAGCTCAAGACCCCGCAACTCTTATACTTTTTGAACCGGGTCAAGCTCGAGCTCGACATGTCGGCCCCCGACAAGCGGTCTTTCATGAAGGAGCTCGGACAAAGCGCCGATGACAAGAGCCTCTGACGCAGACAAATAGGGTGAACTCTTGGCAACCAGCCCACTTTCTCATGCGATTCCACCGTCTCCGCCGGGGCGACGGGCGGCGCCGAACCGCGCCGGACCACGTCCGGTGACCAGCCACGCGCGGCTACAGGTGGCGATGATCTGGCGCGGCTCGATCATCGGCTATCGTTTGCTCTCGCGGCGACGCAAGGTCACCGTCGGTCCGTCCAAGCGCGCGACGTTCGTGACGCCGGCGCTCGAGGGGCGCGGCAAGTTCCTGCTCCTCCAGCCCCGGCGTGACGGCTACGTCCTGCACCTGGCTCCGGCGTTCAAGGGCGAGCTACACCTAGGCGGCCTGGCCACCGCGGTGGCCGACATCGGCTCGCGCGACGTCGACTTCGCCCGCGGCGACAAGGCCAAGCTGATCTTCGCCGACGGCAGCGATCTGCGCGTCGAGATCCGGTGGGTCGATCCGCCCGAGGTCATCCCGCGGCCGCGCTTTCGCGATCCGCACATGACCCAGATCAGCGTTGGCACCAGCATCGTGTTCGGCGTGCTGGCGGCGATCTTGAACTTGATGTGGGAGAAGTCCGAGCCGCGGCCGCCGCTGGCGCTCAACCCCGATCGCATCGCCAAGATCGAAGCCCCCGCGGCGCTCGAGTTCGAAAAGAAACAGGCCATCAAGCGCCAGAAGGCCGAAGAAAAGTCCTCCGAGAACCAGGGCCAGACCAAGCGGGCCAAAGACAAAGCCGGCAAGCTCGGACGGGCCGACGCGACCCAGAAGGACACCGTGATCCCCAAGGGCAAGGAAGACATCCTGCGCGAGAAGGTGCAGAAGGTCGGCATCCTCAGCGTCCTCGGCCACGACAGGGCGCCGGGCTCGGGCCTGTCCAAGCTATTCGCGCAGAGCAACGACGTCGAGCAGGCGATGGCCGGAATGGCCGGCGCCAAGCTGGTGGCTGGCCGCGGCTCGGGCGGCCTGTCCAGCGCCGGCTCGGGTCCGGGGGGCGGCGGCACCGGCTACGGCCACATCTACGGCTCCGGCAACCTCGACACCGGCGGCCGCGGCAACCACGGCCACGGCCGCGGTCCCAAGCTGGCCGAGCGCGGCGAGCACGAGGTCTCGGTCGGCGTGGGCGGAGGCGGCGGCGACACCGACGGCTCGCTGTCGAAGGAACAGATCGCCAAGGTGGTCCGGGCGCACATGGCGGGCGTGAAGTACTGCTACGAAAAGGAGCTGCAGCACAAGACGTCGCTCGCAGGCGGCGTCGACATCTTCTGGGTGATTCAACCCGACGGCACGGTCAGCAAGGCCAACGTCAAGCAGAGCACCATGGGCGACGCGGCCGTCGAGGGCTGCATCGTGCGGCAGGTCAAGCAGTGGTCGTTCCCCAAGGCGCCCGGCCAGACCATCGTCGGCCGCTTCCCCTTCATCTTCAAGGGCGGCACATGAGGGGGGCAGCCGGACTGGGCCTGCTGCTGGCGCCGCTCGCGATCGGCTGCGTCAACGCGCCGATCTACTTCAATTCACCGACCCCGATCCTGGCGGTCACCGGCATGCCCGACGCCAACAACCAGCCGCCGCGGGTCGAAAACGGCATGAGCCTCCGGTTCCGCAACCCGACCAAGCAAGAGCAGCAGGGCCTCGACGCGCAGACCGCGGCGCTGGGGTTCATGGTTCCCTGGATCCAGCGCGCCAACGTGCACATCGAGCTGACCTTCGACGTGACCAACACCGACACCAAGGACGGCACGTTCTTCATCGGCATCGACGGCGCCAACGAGTACACCAAGTACGACGAGAACATCGTGGCCATGGCGCTGCAGGCCGGCAACAACAACGCCCCCACCTACATTCCGCTCTGCCCGGTGACACCGCAGATCGTGCCGGCCGGCAAGACCGTATCGGGCACGGTTCGCGAGGACGATTTCAACGAAGGGGAGCTCGATCTGGACG
>DATCEL010000280.1:0-4237 GCA_036510115.1 Caulobacteraceae bacterium | reverse complement strand
TGATCTTCCAGTCGCCGGAGCCACGCGACGTGCATGGCTTGTCGCCCTGGCTGGACATGCGCATGCAGCCGCTCGAAGACGTGCTGGACAATCTGGAGCGTCAGACGCAGCGGCGGTTCATCAAGACCCATCTGCCGATGGACGCCGTGCCGATCTACGAGGGCGCGCGCTACATCCATGTGCAGCGCGATGGCCGCGACGCGATGATGTCGTGGCGCAATCACGTCACCCACATGCAGCCGGCGAGCTGGGACGTGTTCGATCGAGTGGGGATGATGGACCCGACGATCGGGCGCCCGGCGCCCCGGCCGGCGGACGACATGGCCGAATACTACGCCGCCTGGATGACCGATGAGACGCACGATCGGTGGCGCGACATTTTTCCAGCCCCGTTCTATTTCGACATCGCCCGGACGTGGTGGGCCGAGCGCGCCTCGCCGAATCTGCTGTGCGTGCATTTCAACGATCTCAAGGCCGATCTCGACGGTGAGATGCGGCGCATCGCCGGCTTCCTCGGCATCGAAATCAACGAGGCTATCTGGCCAAAGCTGGTGGAGGCGGCCACGTTCGCGTCGATGAAGCGCCACGGGGCCAAATGGATGCCGAACGCGGAGCGGGGGTTTGTCGGTGGCCACGAAACCTTCCTGCATAAGGGCACAAATGACCGCTGGCGCGATGTGCTCAGCGCGGACGAGTTGGCGCTCTACGAGGCGCGGGTGGCGCGCGAGACGTCGCCGGCGCTGGCGCGCTGGCTGGAAAGTGGCCGCCTGATCGCCGGCGATCCGGAGACGACGCCCGACTAGGCATCGGCTCTCCGGATTGTCATGACCTGTTGTTAACTGGCGGCAGGGACGGGCCGCGACGATAGTGCGGTCATGACCCGCACAGGCGTTATCCTCGCCGCCTTATCCGCCGCCGTTCTGATCGGTTCGGCGGCCCAGGCCGCCGACACGGTGGGCGATTGCCGCATCGGCGCCTATCGTCTGGCCGATGGTCGCGTGGTCGATATTGGCGCGGCCGATGGCGACCTCCTGCGCTGGCGAACGTTCGACGGCAAGGTTGGCGCCCTGCATCCCCGGGCGACCGGCGGTTGGACCAGCACTGTGGGCTGGACCGATCGACCCGACGGCATCCGGGTGACGCTCTCGCCCTGCCCGGGCGGGGCGATTACCTTCGATGGAACGGCGGGCAAGCGCATCGCCTTCGACGTGACCGAGACGAAGTTCGCCGGCGACGGCGTCACCCTGACCGGCCGTCTGGTGCTGCCCCGGGGCGACGGGCCGGTCCCGATCGTGGTCCTGGTCCACGGTTCGGAGAATTTTTCGGCGCGCGATTTCTACGCTTTGCAGCGCCTGTTGCCGGCCGAGGGCGTCGGCGTGTTCGTCTATGACAAGCGCGGCACCGGCGCCTCCGGGGGCAAGTACACGCAGGACTTCAGCCTGCTCGCCGACGACGCCGTGGCGGCCATGCGCGAGGCGCGCCGTCTGGCCGGGGCGCGGGCCGGCCGCGTCGGCTATCAGGGCGGCAGCGAGGGCGGCTGGGTGGCGCCGCTGGCGGCCAGCCGCGCGCCGGTCGACTTCGTCATCGTCGGCTTCGGACTGGCGGTCTCGCCGATCGAAGAGGATCGCTCCGAACTTGTTCTGGAGATGAAGTTGAAGGGCCATTCTCCGGCCGAGGTCGCCAAGGCTTTGGAAATCGGCGAGGCGGCGGAAACGGTGCTGTCGAGCGGCCTCACCCAGGGTTTCGCCCGCTTCGACGCGGTGCGGGCTGAATACAAGGACGCGCCTTGGTACAAGGACGTGCACGGCAATTTCACTCATTTCCTTCTGCCCTGGAGCGAGGCGGAGCTGCGGGAAAAGGGAAGGGCTCTCGTCTTCGGCACCCCGTGGAACTACGACCCGATGCCGCTGCTGCGCCGGGCTGTGACGCCGGAGCTGTGGATACTGGGCGAGGACGACCTGGAGGCGCCGAGCGCCGAGACCGGGGCCCTGATCGGGGACCTGGGCGCGCACGGCCGCCCGTTCACCCTGGCCATATTCCCCCATACCGAGCATGGCATCTATGAGTTCGAGACCGCTGCGAATGGCGAGCGGACCGACACCCGCAACCCGGCCGGCTATTTCGCCATGATGCGCGACTTCGCCCGCGACGGGCGCCTGCATGGGGCTTACGGCGAAAGCGCAGTGACGCCGCCGCGACGATAGACGGCGCTTACTGAACCCTCACCCTCCTCCGGCGTTTGGATATCGCCGAAGCTTGAAGAGGATGGTGAGGATGACTGACGAGCAAAACACGACGGCGCCCAACACGGGCGAGCCGCGCAATCTGATGGACCGCGCCAAGGATGAGGTTTCCTCGTGGTTCGGCGACGCCGACGCCGGCGCCCGGCGGCAGCGCGACGAGGCGGTGGGCGATCACACCGGCAAGGGGCCCGAGAGCCATCTCGATCCCGACGCGCGCATCGTTGACGATATCAGTCGTGGCCTGACCGAAGACGCCAGCCTCGACGCCACCCGGATCAATGTGGAATCGCACGACGGTCTGGTGACGCTGAAGGGCGAGGTGACGACCAGCGCTCAGCGCGCCCACGCCGAGGAACTTGCCGCCAAGGTCGCCGGCGTCCAGCGGGTGAAAAACCGGCTGCTGGTGGCTTGACGGCTTTCGCCAAGGCCGTGCTAGTTTCCGGCTGAACAAGCCTGGGGGGCGGCATGGCGGAAGCGACACTTGCGCAACCGATGAGGCGGCGAGATCTCGGCGAGATCGCCGGCCGCCGGTTTTACAAAATCATGGCGTTGGTGGCGGCGGCAGTGATCGTTTACGGCTTCAGCCAGACGGTCGACGCGAACCTGATCCACCCGGCCAAGCCACGCCCGGCGATCCTCTATTTTCACGCGCCGGTGTTCGTCGCCTGGCTGTTGCTGTTCCTCACCCAGACCAGCCTCATTCAGGCCGGGCGGGTGAATTGGCATATGAGACTTGGCGTGGCCGGCGCCGCGCTCGGTTTCACCATGATCCCGCTGGGCATCGCCACGGCCATCGCCATGGATCGCTTTCACGGCGACTCGGACTCGTTTTCATTCTTCGCCATCCAAGCCGGCGACATGCTGAACTTCGGCTGCGCCCTCACCGCGGCGTTGCTCATGCGCGGACGGCCGGAGTTTCATCGGCGGCTGATGTTGGTGGCGACGGTTCTGTTGACCGACGCCGGCTTTGGCCGGTTTCCCGGCTGGATCGTGCCGCAGCTTTGGTTTCCGGCCTTCGCCTACCTGGCTGTCGATCTCCTGATCGGCATCGCCATCGCCCGCGATCTGCTGGTGATGAAGCGCGTGCATCCGGTCTATCTCTGGGCTCTGCCTTTGGTGATTTGCGCCCAGACGATCGAAACCCTGCTTTATCGAACCCACTCAGCGCAATGGATGGCTCTGGTCCACAAAATCATCGGCGTCTGACGCGCGCCTTCACCGCGCGCCGAACAGGCTGAACACGAGGTAGGCCAGCAGGGCGCAGCCGAGCAGGAAGAGCAGGGCGGCGAGGGCCAGATCGACCTTGGCGCCAGGCCCCGCCACCGACCTGGGATCGTCGATTTCGCGCGAGGTCTGGATGAAACGCACGCTGGCCACGACGACGATGGCCAGGCCCAGAACCATCAAGGCGAGCCCCGCGGCTTCGGCGAAGCCGCGGCTTGCGGCATGAAGGGTCACGCCGAGCGTTGCGCGCGCCATCCTCAGGAAGATGTCGAAGCGCTCGACCAGGAAGCCGAAGGCCATCACGGCTATGGCCGTGCGCACCCAGGCGAGAAAGGTGCGCTCGTTGGCGGCGTGGTCGGCATAGTTCCGGATCATCGCGGCAAACCCGGAAGAAAACCTCCGGCGCCGGCTTTCGCGTCGGCGAGGGGGATTTTACTGTGCCCCATGCCTCTCGCCACGATCATCGGCCTCGCCGCCGCTCTATTCACCACTTCCGCCTTCCTCCCTCAGGTGATCCGGGCCTGGCGAACGCGCTCGACGCGGGACCTGTCGCTGCAGTCGTTCGCGACCTACGCCATCGGCCTGACCCTATGGCTGATTTATGGGCTGATGATCGGCGATATTCCGTTGATCGCCTCCAACGGACTGACCCTCTTGCTGGCGCTGACGCTCCTTGGCCTAAAGCTGAGGCACGGCTAGCGCATTCGCCGGATAACTTGAACCACCTGATCCTCCCCCGTTCACGGGGGAGGGGGACCCCGAAGGGGTGG
>DATCEL010000279.1:0-3062 GCA_036510115.1 Caulobacteraceae bacterium | reverse complement strand
GCGCGCATCCTGGGCGGTCTTCGCCACGCTGGCGGAGGCTGCGCTCAGATGGTCGCCGCGCGCCGGATCGAAATAGGCGTCGAGCGGGCTCGTCGCCGCGGCCGGGACCGTCTCGGTTGGAACGGGCGCGCCGGTGGCGAGGGTCGGATCGGGCGTCGGCCAATACTCCAGCTTCACGGCGCCCCCGCCGGCGCACTCGACAGCGCGGTGATGCGCCTCGGGGCTGAGGGATACGATCCAGTCGAATGACTCATCGATCAGGTCGTCGAATGTTTTCGGCGCGTGATCGCCCATATCGATACCGATCTCATCCATGACGATGGCGACGAACGGATCGGGCGCCGCCTCCGGATCGACCCGGAGGCCACAGCTATCCACGAAAACGCCCGCGCCATGCAGGCGGCGCAGGAGGCCGGCCGCCATCGGCGAGCGGATCCGGTTTAGCCCGCAGGCGAACAATACCGCCCCTGGCGGCCGGGCCATGCCGCTCAGCCTCGCCAGTGAAGGGCGCTGATCAGGGTGAACAGTCGCCGCGCCGTGTCGAAATCCATCTCGACCTTTCCGGCTAGGCGCCGTTGCAGCGCGCGCGAGCCTTCGTCGTGAATGGCTCGCCGACCCATATCCAGCGTCTCGATCTTCTGAGGCGTGGCGTTGCGGATGGCCTGGAAGTAGCTCTCGCAGATCATGTGATAGTCCTTCACCACCGCGCGCAACGGGGTGAGCGAAAGCAGGTGCCGGCGCTGATAGTCCGGACCACTGATGTCGAGCGCCAAGCGCCCTTCGATGAGCGCCAGCCGCAAGCCGTACGGTCCGCCACCGGCGCCGTCTGGAGCGAAATGGTTGTCTTCGAGAAGATCGAAGATCGCGATCTGGCGCTCCTGCTCCTGGTCGCGCGAAGCAGCGGCCAAAGAATCCTCGTCCAGTTCGACGAACTGCAGGCGATGCGGGATTTCGCTCATCGCCCCTTCTTTAACCGGAACGGAAGCGGTGAGGTAAGCGGCGGCGCGTTCAGCCGCGCCGGTTACGCCGGATTGAGAGCGAGCGCGCGTGCGCCGGCAAGCCCTCCGCCTCGGCCAGCGTTTCCGCCGCCCCGGCGATCGCCGCGAATGCAGCCGCGTCGCAACGCGTCATCGAGGTGCGCTTGAGGAAATCCAGCGTCGAAAGCCCGGACGAGAAGCGCGCCGAGCCGCTCGTCGGCAGCACGTGATTGGGTCCGGCGACATAGTCGCCCAGAGCCTCCGGCGCGTGCCGACCCAGGAAGATCGCGCCAGCGTGACTCACCCGCGCCGCTAAGCTTTCCGGTTCGGTGACGGCGAGTTCCACATGCTCCGGCGCGATGGCGTTCACCAGGTCGGCGGCCATTGCCAGTGGCGCGACGATGATCGCGCCATGGTTACGCCAGGACGCGCGCGCGGTTTCCGCCGTCGGCAGATGCTCGAGTTGCCGCTCGATTTCGGCCTCGACCGCATCGGCGAATTCAGCGTCATCGGCGATCAGGATCGACTGGGCGTCGGGGTCGTGCTCGGCTTGAGACAGCAGGTCGGCAGCGATCCAGGCCGGGTCGTTGTCACCGTCGGCGACGACCACGATTTCAGACGGCCCGGCCAGGGAGTCGATCCCCACCCGCCCATAGACACGCCGCTTCGCCGCGGTGACATAGGCATTTCCCGGACCGATGATCTTGTCCACCGGCCGGATTGGCCCCGCGCCATAGGCGAGCGCGGCCACCGCCTGGGCGCCGCCCACACGCCAGATTTCCGTGACCCCGGCCTCTTTCGCCGCCGCGAGGACGACCGGTTCAAGCCGTCCGGGCGGGGTGACCATGGCGATTCGGCGGACGCCCGCCGCCTGGGCGGGAATCGCATTCATCAGCACGGTCGAGGGATAGGCCGCCCGCCCGCCCGGAACATAGATCCCGACCGCGCTCAGCGGCGTCCACCGCCAGCCGAGTTCCACGCCCGCCTCATCGGTGAACCAGCCGTCGGCTGGCGCCAGGCGCTGGTGATAGGCGCGAATGCGATGCGCAGCGAAAGCCAGGGCTTCGCGAACCTCCCGCACGCATTCAGCCGCGCCCGTTTCGATTTCCTCCGGCGTGACGCGAAGGCTCTCCGCCGTCAGGTCGGCGCCGTCGAATTGGTGAGAGTACTCGAGCACCGCCGCCAGCCCCCTGGCGCGGACCGCGTCAACGATCTCCGCCACCGCGGCGTCAACTATGGCTGGCTGGCCGCGCGGTGAGGCGAGGAAGGCGGTGAAGTCCGCCGCGAAAGTGGGTTCGGCGGCGAAAAGGCGGCGCACGGTCAGGCCCCGTGGCCCGGCGTGTGCGGCGCTCGCCATGGAGCGGAAAGATCGGCCAGCACCGCATCGATGCATTCCACGTCGGCCGCCAGATCTCCGCCGTCGGCGAAGGCGAAGGTGACGCGGCCGCCCGGCGCATCGCTGGTTTCGAAGGAGAGCGCCAACAGTTCGAGAACCGCATCTCTGGCCTCGATGCGCAGGTTGCGCGCGCGCACCCCCTGCACGCCGCCGAGTTGAAGACCGGCGAGGACCCGCTCGCCATGGCCCTCCGCCGCCTCCCAGCGATAGCGGTTGAAGGCGATCGTCAAGCGGCGCGCCGACTTCTCCCAGCGGATATCGCCGATGCGCGTGACGGCATCCTGCAAGGCGGCGGAAATCACCTCCAGGTCGTCGGCGTCTTCGGCCAGGAGGCGCAGCGGTTTGCGGGAGGTCACCGATCGGTCTCCGCCAGAGAGACCGGCTTCGCCGATCGAGTCGCCGTCTTGCGTCGGCGCAGATTGGCCCGAAGCGCCTCGGCCAGGCGTCGTTCGCGCGCAGCGTCGCCCTTCATCGCACTTGGCGGTTGGGCGGGGGCGTCGGGCGGCGGTTTGACCATACGCCCTCGCCTAGACTGCCGGGCGTCGCCGTCAAGCCGATTTCGCTTCCCACCGGCCGCCCCTTTCGCTAACACCGCGCCTCCCCGTGCTGGGAACGCCGCCGTAGCTCAGTGGTAGAGCGCATCCTTGGTAAGGCTGAGGTCGACAGTTCAATCCTGTCCGGCGGCACCA
>DATCEL010000278.1:0-7338 GCA_036510115.1 Caulobacteraceae bacterium | reverse complement strand
GATCCTTAACCAGATCGCGGTGGAAGAACGGTTCGCGCGCGGTGAAGGTCTGGATCAGAAACACCCACAGACCAATCAGCGCGGCGGCGGCCTCGAACCAGATTTCCTTCGAATCGAACCAGTCCTGACCCGGCCCGCGGTCGAGCAGGAGCTGGAACGCGCCGATGAAGGTGATCAGCGCGCCGAAACCCAGGAAATCGAACGGTCGCTGACGGCCGCCCGGATCGTCTTCCATGAACAACTGCAGGCCGAGATAGGCGACGATGCCGATCGGCACATTGATGTAGAAGACCCATCTCCAGGTGTAGGCCTCGGTCAGCCAACCGCCCAGCACCGGCCCGAGGATCGGCCCCAGGATCACCGCCGCGCTCCAGATCGCCATCACCGTCGGAATCTGGCGTTGGGGAAAGATGTCCAGCATCACGCTCTGCGAGAGCGGCATGGTCGAAGCCCCGGCTATGCCCTGGATCAGACGAAAGATGACGATCTCGGGCAGGCTGGTGGCGATCCCGCATAGCATCGAGGCAAGGGTGAAGCCGGCGATGGAGATCAGGAACAGGCGCTTTCGGCCGATCTTCAGAGCCAGCCATCCGGAGAGCGGGGTCATGATCGCCGCGGCGATGATGTAGGAGGTCAAGACCCAGGTGATCTGGTCCTGGGCCGCCGAGACGCTGCCCTGGATGTGCGGCAGGGCGACGTTGGCGATCGTCGAATCGAGCGTGATCATCAGCGTCGCCAGCATCAGCGCGGCGGTGATCGGCCGTCGGTTCTCGATGTCGCGCCGCGAGACCATTGGTTCTTAAGGCGTCTCCCCGCGTCGCGTCGCCGCTTACCAGCCCGAGCGACGCGCGGCGACAAGCCTTGCGTGCGTTCCCATCAAAGTAAATGGTGATAAGTTAGCCACGGGCGGCCGGACGGCGGCGGCCCAGCCAACCATCGAGTTCGAGTTCATGGATCATTTCGATGTCCTTATCGTCGGCGCGGGCATCTCCGGCATTGGCGCGGCCTGGCACCTGAAGCATCGCTGCCCGGGTCGGACCTTCGCCATCTTCGAAGCCCGCCACGCCATGGGCGGCACCTGGGATCTGTTTCGCTATCCCGGCGTGCGATCGGATTCGGACATGTTTACCTTGGGCTTCGCGTTTCAGCCGTGGACCGAGGCCAAGGCCATCGCCGATGGGCCGTCGATTTTGCGCTACCTGGGCGATACCGCGCGCGCCTACGGCATCGATCGTTACATCGAGTTCGGCCGCAAGGTGACCTCGGCCTCGTGGAATTCGGCCGACTCCCGCTGGACCATCGAGTTCGAGCGCGGATCGGGTCCGGAGTGGGTCACATGCAATTTCCTGCACATGTGCGCCGGATACTACAACTACGCTCAGGGCTATCGCCCCGCCTTCCCCGGCGAGGAGGCGTTTGCCGGCCGCATCGTTCATCCGCAGTTCTGGCCCGCCGATCTCGACTACGAGAACAAGCGGGTGGTGGTCATCGGCAGCGGCGCGACCGCCGTGACCCTGGTTCCCGAAATGGCCAGGGACGCGGCCCACGTCACCATGCTGCAGCGCTCACCGACCTATGTGGTCTCCCGACCGGCCGAGGACGCCTTCGCCAACAAACTGCGCAAGCGTCTGCCGGCCAAGCTCGCCTACGCCATTGTCCGCTGGCGCAACGTTCTGATGCAGATGTGGTTCTATCGCCTGACCCGGAAGAAACCCGCGCAGGTCAAGAAGGCTATCATCGACATGGCCCGCGCACAGCTCGGCCCGGACTATGACGTCGCCACCCATTTCACGCCCACCTACAATCCCTGGGATCAGCGCCTTTGCCTAGTGCCCGACGCCGACCTGTTCGCGGCGATCAAGTCCGGCTCGGCCTCGGTGGTCACCGATCAGATCGAAAGCGTCACCGCTTCGGGCGTCCGCTTGAAATCGGGGCGCGAACTCGCCGCCGACATCATCGTCACGGCTACGGGCCTCGATCTACAGCTCATGGGCGGCCTGAAGGTGACGGTGGACGGCGCGCCGGTCGATCTGCCCAAGGCCTTCAGCTACAAGGGGATGATGTACAGCGGGGTGCCGAACCTCGCCTCCAGTTTCGGCTACACCAACGCCTCCTGGACCCTGAAAGCAGATCTCACCGCCGAATATCTCTGTCGGCTGCTCAACCACATGGTCCGTCACGGTTTTACCGAATGCCGGCCGGTGAACGACAATCCGAACCTGGAGCCGGTACCGTGGCTCTCGTTCTCGTCGGGCTATGTCCAGCGCGCGATCGACAAGCTGCCGCGGCAAGGCAAACACGTCCCCTGGCGGGTGCATCAGAATTACGCTCTCGACCTCTTGGCCTTCCGCTATGGCAAGCTTGAGGATGGGGTGATGCGGTTTTCCGGTCCCCGGCGGACACCCGCCGTCGCGTCCGCCGTCCCCGCGCATGAGATGGCCGAGGCCTGAGCTCTTGAAGGGCCTTTTGCGTTTCGGCACGTCAACGGGATTAGGCTGAACTCTCGGCATTTTTGGAGACAGTCATGCGGTTGGTCAGCGACACAGTGGAGACGGACTCGCGAAAAGGGCCGGCCCACGCGCCGATCTATCCCGCCCCGCCCGTGGAGCTGTGGAATCCGGACCTGTTCCGCAAGGGGCCGCCGCACGACGCCTTGGCTTGGCTGCGCGCCAACGCGCCGGTGGCCTGGAACGACGAGCCCGGCGAGCGGGCGGGCTTCTGGTCGGTCACGCGCTACGACGAGGTCATGCGGGTCAACGCCGATCCGGCGACCTTCTCCTCGCAGAAGGGCGGCATCCTCATGGCCCATGTCGGGCGGCCGGAGTCGCAGCTCGCCCGGGCCTCGCTCGACGCCATGATCAACATGGATGCGCCCTCGCACCTTCAGCTTCGGCGCGAGCACATGCCCTATTTCACGCCGGCCTATCTGCGCGGACTCACCGGTCGGATCGAGGCGGAGACCGCGCGGCTCCTTGACGGCATAGCCCCCCTCGGCCGCTGCGATCTGGTGCCGTCGCTTTCAGCCCAGCTTCCGCTCTTCACCCTGTGCGAAATCCTCGGCGTGCCCCAGGCGGACCGGCCGAAATTCCTGACCTGGATGCATTTCCTGGAACTGGCCAACTCCTTCGCCGCCGAGCGAGCCGGGGACGAAGGCGGTGCGGAGGACGCGCTGGCCGAATTGCCGCCCGAAGCCAAGGCTTTCATCGAAGCCTTCAAGGCGGCGATCGACGAGATGTTCGAATACGGCCGCGAGATGTTGCGCAAGCGGCGCGAGGCTCCGCGCGAGGATCTGATGAGCGCCATCGCCCGCGCTCAGCTGGATGGCGAATTTCTCGCCGATGAATATCTCGACGGCTCGTGGCTGCTAATCGTCTTCGCCGGCAACGACACCACCCGCAACACGATCAGCGGGACCATGGGGCTGCTGACCGATTTTCCGAACGAGAAAGCCAAGCTCATCGCCAGGCCGGAACTCCTGGTCGGCGCGGCCAATGAATTCATCCGCATGATCAGTCCGGTGATCTACATGCGGCGCACGGCCACCACCGACGTCGAAATCGCCGGCCAGAAGATCGCCGCCGGTGAGAAGGTGATCATGTACTACGGTTCGGCCAATCGCGACGCCGCCGTCTTCGCCGATCCGGACCGTCTCGATGTGGAGCGGGCGAACGCCGACAAGCACGTGGCCTTTGGCTATGGGCCGCACACCTGCATCGGTAAGCGCGTCGCCCAGATTCAGCTCGAAACCGTCTACCGCCAGATGCTGGCGCGCTTTCCAGACATCCATCAGTCGGGCGAGAGCGAGGTCGCACCCAACAACTTCGTCTATGCGATCAAGTCGATGCCGGTGGCTTTCACCCCGGCGCGCTGACGGTTCAGGCGGGCGCGGCCGCCGCTTTCCAATGGAACAGGCCGAGCGGCGTCACCTGGTCGGTCCCGGTCTCGATATCGCGCAGCCACGCGCGGCCATGATCGAGGCTCATCACGCGGTAGATGGGCAGGCCGCCCGCGGCCGCCGACACGAAATCTCCGGCGCCGATGCCGCGCGCGGCTTCGCTGTCGAGGAATTCCCAGTCTATGTGACGCGCCTGACCAGACATCAGGGGCTCTCCTTGCACGATTATCGGCCGCGTACGGAACGTGACCATTTGGCGCACAGTGACTGGGAGAGGCTGAAGAAACTCTGAAACCAGCGGTCAGCCGCCGTTCATCTACCGCTGGCGACGTTGACCATCCTCTTGCCGACATTCTCCCCCGCGAGAAGGCCGATCAGGGCCCCAGGCAGGCTATCGAGGCCGTCCAGTATGTCCTCGCGCACCTTGAGTTTTCCCTCATCGACCCAACGCGTTAGCTCGGCGAGGGCGGCTTCGCGCCGGTGATAGAAATCCATGACCACGAAGCCGGTCAGGGTCAGACGCTTGGTGACAATCAGGCCGGGCACGCCGCGAGGGCCGTGCGGGGGCGCGGTTCCGTCGTACTGCGACACGGCGCCGCAGCAGGCGATTCGCCCGTGGTTGTTCATATTGAACAGCGAGGCTTCCAGGATGTCGCCGCCGACGTTGTCGAAATAGACATCGATCCCGTCCGGGCAGGCGGCGCGCAGCGCCCGCCGCGTATCGCCGGCCTTGTAGTCGACGGCGGCGTCGAAGCCGAGTTCACGCTCGATCAGGGCGCATTTCTCCGCCCCGCCGGCGATGCCGACGACACGGCAACCCTTGATCTTGGCGATCTGGCCGACCAGAGAGCCGACCGATCCGGCCGCGGCCGAAACCGCCACCGTCTCTCCCGCCTTCGGCCGTCCGCACTCCAGCAAGCCGAAATAGGCGGTGAGCCCGGCGACGCCATAGACGCTGAGCAGATGGGTGAGCGGCTCAAGTCGGGGCAGGGGAGTCAGACCCCGCGCCGGCAATGCCGCCCATTCCTGCCAGCCGGTGTCGGCGAATACGACGTCGCCGGCGGCGAGGCCGCTCGCCCGGCTCTCGACCACCTCGGCCAGAGCCCCGCCGGCCATCACGTCCCCGGCCTTGAGCGCCGAGCGATAGGTCGCGCCCTGCATCCAGGCGCGATTGGCGGCGTCGAGGGAGACATACAGCGTTTTGACCAGCACGTCGCCCTCGGCCGGCGCCGGCCGCTCGCCCTGGTGGGCGGCGAAATGGCGAGGCTCTAGCTTGCCTTGCGGCAGTTCACTGAGCACGATCTGGCGATTGTCGGCGGTCACGATTGCTCTCCCTTGGCGGCTTCGACCCAATGTGACCACGATCTTGGCCAAGAGGCGAGAGCGCGTGGCCTTCAGGCTTTTCGGCTGACGCTCCGGCGCGGTAAGATTTGCATTAAGACCTTAGGTGTTGAAGGGTTGGTCATGGCTTCAGTGTGGACCGGGAAAGACCCGATTTCGTCGCCCTCCAGGCCCGTCGCCTTGGGAGTTGGCGCAGCCCTCGTGGTCCTGGCCTTCGTCGGCGTCGGTTTGGGCCTTCACGCCGCCTGGAAGGATACCGGCGCGCCGGACATCAGCGGGGCGACGACCGCCGGCGCCGACGAGGCTGACACCCTGACCGCCAAGCCGATCGTGGATCTGCCGATCGCCCCGGTCGCGTCCAACACCGCCGACAACGCCACGGTGGACGAGGCCGCCGCCGACAACAGCACCGACAATATCGAGCAAAGGACCGCCGAGGCTCAACAAGTCCAGTCGACCGCGTCCCGATCGGGGGCGGATATCGACAAGATCCTGGCCTCGCCCACGGAAAGGCCCACGGCCCCGGCCAAGGCCACCACGGTCGAAGCGCCGCCAGCCCCAGGACCGCCGGTCAAGAGCGACGTTCCGTTCTAGGGCTCCTGTCATCCTTCCCCTCGATGGGGAAGGTGCGCCCGCTCACTTCTCCGCCAACAACCTATCGATGACCGCTTTCGCCTGTGGGCTTGACCAGTCGGCGCCGCCGGGCAGGCGCGCGCGTTCGACGCCGTGCTTGTCGAAGAGGATCGTCGTCGGCATGTCCTCGGCCGGGGGTTTCAGGGCGAAGGCGAGCCGGTAGGTCGGCTCGGTGAAGAAGACGAGCGGAGCATGGGCGCCGATGAAGGCGCGCCCGGCGATCTCGTCCTCGTTCTTGCCGACGCTGATCGGCACGATGGCCAGGGGCTTGCCGGCCTCCGCCTTGGCCAGGGCGGCGAGCGACGGAATCTCCGCCTTGCACGGCGGGCACCAGTTGGCCCACAGATTGACCAGGGTCACGCGGCCCTTGAACTCGGCCAGGGTGTGGAGCGCGCCGGCGGCGTCCTTGAAGGGGATGGTGGGCGGCGGCTCTGGATGGGACGTCGGCTTGAGCGCGGCCATGGCCCCGGTCGCCAGGGCGCCCAGGTCCCCGCCCGGCTTGGAACAGCCGGAGACGGCGTATAGAAGCGCCAAGGTCCCCGCCAGGGCGATTGGGAAGCTCTTCATATGACCGACGACTCCGCAAAGGCCGGTCACTCTCTATGGGGCGGACGCTTCTCCGCCAAGCCCGGCGAGGCCATGCAGGCGATCAATGTCTCCATCGGCGTCGATAAGCGCCTGGCGGCCGAGGACATCGCCGGCTCGCGCGCCCACGCCGCCATGCTGGCCGCCGTCAACGTGATTGACGCCGATGACGCGCGCGCCATCCAGGAGGGGCTCAATCGGGTGGAGGCCGAAATTGCCGCCGGCGCCTTCCCTTTCCGCGAGGAATTCGAAGACATTCACATGAATGTCGAGGCCAGGCTCGCCGAGCTCATCGGTCCAGCGGCCGGCCGCCTGCACACCGCCCGTTCGCGCAATGACCAGGTGGCCGTCGATTTTCGCCTGTGGGTCCGCGCCGCCTGCGATGACGCGGTCCGTGGGCTGGAGGGCCTCCAGCGCGCGCTGCTCGCCCAGGCCGAGCGCCACGCCGCCAGCCTGATGCCCGGCTTCACCCACCTGCAGTCGGCTCAGCCGGTCACCTTCGGCCACCATCTGATGGCCTATGTGGAGATGTTCGGCCGCGACGCCGGGCGCTTCGCCGATGCGCGCGCCCGGGCGAACGAATGCCCGCTTGGGGCCGCGGCCCTCGCCGGCACGTCCTTTCCCATCGACCGCGAGATGACCGCCAAGGCGCTCGGATTCGCCCGGCCGACCGCCAATTCCCTCGACAGCGTCTCCGACCGGGACTTCGCCCTCGAGGCCCTGGCGGCTGCGACCCTCACCGCCATTCACCTCTCCCGCCTGGCCGAAGAGATCGTCTTGTGGATGACCCCGCAATTCGGTTTCATCACCCTTTCCGACGCCTTCACCACCGGCTCATCGATCATGCCGCAGAAGCGCAATCCCGACGCGGCCGAACTCGTGCG
>DATCEL010000277.1:0-2172 GCA_036510115.1 Caulobacteraceae bacterium | reverse complement strand
AGGGATGCAACTCCTCAAGATATTCGCAGATGGCGGTGATCTCGGCCAGGACGGCGCCGTCATCGACTTCCAGCGCCGGCAATGTCTGGCTCGGATTGAGCTTGCCATAGCCTTCCTGTCGGTTTTCGCCGGCCATCAGGTCGACCTGGGTGTGCTCGATGTCCAATCCCTTTTCGACCATGAACATTTTCACGACGCGCGGGTTGGGTCCGATCGAGTTGTAGAATTTCATCTCGCTAAGCCTCCTTGACGGCCGGCGCTTTGGCTTCCATGGCGCCCATGCCGCATGCCTAGAACCGCGCATCCCGTGAAGGCAAGCCTGACGGAGGGGTAATTGACCCGCAATCTTTCTCGCTCGCCGCTCGCCGTCGACTTCCCCGCCATGCCGGTCATCGCCGGAGTCGAACTGGCCGGCGGCCGCGCCGGCTTTTACGCCGGCGAGCGCGACGATCTCCTGTTGATGCGGTTTTCGCCCGGAACGACCTGCGCCGGCGTCTTCACCCGCCACGGTGTCGGCTCCGCGCCAGTGGATTGGTGCCAAAAGCAGTTGCGCGCGACCGGCGGCAGGAGTGTGCGCGCCGTGGTGGTCAACGCCGGCTGCGCCAATTCCTTCACCGGTCACGCCGGAGCCAAGGCCGCCGAGCGCGTCGCCACCGCCGCCGCCAAGGCCGTGGGCGCCCGGCCGCGCGAGGTGATGCTGGCCAGCACCGGGGTGATCGGCGTGCTGCTCGACGACCGCAAAGTGACCGCCGCTCTGCCCGCCGCACTCGCCGCCCTGACCGACCGCTCCTGGGAGCGCGCGGCGGGGGCGATCATGACCACCGACACCTTTCCCAAGGGCGCGGCGGCTCTGGCTCACGTGGACAGTCATCCCGTGCGGATCGCCGGTATCGCCAAGGGCTCCGGGATGATTGCGCCCAACATGGCGACGATGCTGGCCTTCGTCGCCACCGACGCGGCCGTCGAGCCGCGCGCGCTTCAGGCGCTGGTGCGGCTGATGACCTTGCGAACCTTCAATTCCGTAACGGTCGATGGCGACCGCTCGACCAACGACACCCTGCTGGTCTTCGCCACCGGCCAGAGCGGCGCGCCGCCAATCGCCAAGGCCAATGATCCGCGCCTCGCCGACTTCGCGATCAAGCTCGAGGCCGTGCTGCTCGATCTGGCGCAACAGTTGGTCCGTGACGGCGAGGGGGCGTCGAAATTCGTCAAGGTCTCCGTCAGCGGCGCGAAGAGCGAGGCTTCCGCCGCCAAGATCGCCCGCACCATCGCCGAGAGCCCCCTCGTCAAGACCGCCTTCGCCGGCGAGGACGCCAACTGGGGCCGGATCGTCATGGCCGCCGGGCGCGCGGACGAACCAGTGCGGCGCGAGCGCATGAGCGTCGCCTTTGGCCCGCTTTGGGCCGCGCGCGACGGCCATGTCGTGTCCGACTACTCGGAGACGGCGATGAGCGACTACATGAAGAACGCCGAGCTGGAGGTGAGGGTGGAGGTCGGCGCCGGCCGTGCGTCGTGGACGATGTGGACCTGCGACCTGACGAAGCAATACGTGGCGATCAACGGGGACTATCGGTCGTAGATAGCCACCTCTCCCTTAGGGGAGAGGTGGATTTGCGCGGGGGGAGATCAGTCCACCGGGGTCCAGCGCGCCGCCGGTTGGGTCGAGGCGATGGGGCGCGGACCGGCTGATTGGGGCCTGGGACCATGGTTCTGGCCTTGGCCGTGTCTCTGCCCGTTTCCATTGGCTTGACTATGGCCTGGCCGGCCACCGCGCCGGCCTCGCGATGGACCTTGCGGTCCGCCGCGACCCCGCGCCTGCTCTCGCGGCGCGGCTTCCGGCATGGTCGTCTTCTCCACCGCCGCCAGAGCGCCCAGCGCCCGATCGTTGCGGCGGTCGAAGGCGGGCAGATCGATGCGGATCAGCTTCTGGATGTCCTTCAACAGGGACCGCTCGTCATTGCTGACCAGGCTGATGGCGACGCCGCCGGCGCCGGCGCGCGCGGTGCGACCGATGCGGTGGACATAGGCCTCGGGGACGTTCGGCAGGTCGAAGTTGACCACGTGGGTGACGGCGTCGACGTCGATGCCGCGCGCGGCGATGTCGGTGGCCACCAAGGCCCGAACGGCACCCGACTTGAAGGCCGCCAGGGCTCGCTCCCGCTGACCCTGGGA
>DATCEL010000276.1:0-2663 GCA_036510115.1 Caulobacteraceae bacterium | reverse complement strand
TAGGACGTTAGAGGAAGGCTTATCGCGGCAGAGGATGGGAACCTTCCAGAGTTCCCATCCTCATAGATTCGAAATTATGGCGTCGCCGAAGGCCGAGCAGGCGACTTCTTTGGCGCCGTCCATCTGGCGGGCGAAGTCGTAGGTGACGATCTTCTGCGCGATGGTCTTTTCGAGCGCCGCGACGATTCGGGTGGCGGCGCCCGTCCAGCCCAGGTGCTCGAGCATCATGACGCCCGAGAGGATGACCGATCCCGGGTTCACCTTGTCGAGGTTGGCGTACTTGGGCGCGGTGCCGTGGGTCGCCTCGAATACGGCGTGGCCGGTCACGTAGTTGATGTTGCCGCCCGGCGCGATGCCGATGCCACCCACCTGCGCCGCCAGCGCGTCGGACAGATAGTCGCCGTTCAGGTTCAGGGTCGCGATGACGTCGAACTCGTCGGGGCGGGTCAGGACCTGCTGCAGCGTGATGTCGGCGATGGAGTCTTTGACCAGCACCTGGCCGGCCGGCGGCTTGCCGCCGCAGTCGTCCCAGCCGACGGCGCGCCCGGCGTACTCGCGCTTGACCAGCGCATAGCCCCAGTCGCGGAAGCCCCCTTCGGTGAACTTCATGATGTTGCCCTTGTGGACCAGCGTGACGCTCTTGCGCCTGTTGGCGATGGCGTAGTCGAGCGCCGCGCGCACCAGGCGTTCGGTCCCCTCGCGCGAGACCGGCTTGACCCCGATCCCGGAGGTCGCCGGGAAGCGGATGTTCTTCACGCCCATCTCGTTCTGCAGGAAGGCGATGACCTTCTTCGCCTCGGGCGACTCGGCGGCCCACTCGATGCCGGCGTAGATGTCTTCGGTGTTCTCGCGGAAGATCACCATGTCGACCTTCTCGGGCGCCTTGACCGGCGAGGGGACGCCCTTGAAGTAGCGCACCGGCCGCAGGCAGACGTAGAGATCGAGCATCTGGCGGATCGCGACGTTGAGCGAGCGGATGCCGCCGCCCACCGGCGTCGTCAGCGGGCCTTTGATGCCGACGAAGTAGGTCTTGAAGGCCTCCAGCGTCTCGTCGGGCAGCCAGCTGTCGAAGAGCTCCTTCGACTTGCCGCCGGCGTAGACCTCGGCCCAGGCGATCTTCTTCTTGCCGCCGAACTCCTTGGCCACCGAGGCGTCGAGGACGCGTACCGAGGCGCGCCAGATGTCGGCGCCGGTCCCGTCGCCTTCGATGAAGGGGATGATCGGGTGGTCGGGGACCTCGAGGCGGCCGTCTTTGTGGACGACGATGGGATTGGCGCCGGACGGAATGACTGGTTTCGGGCTTGGCATCGCGGTTGCTGATTAGCTCCGACCGGAGGCCATCAACGCAAGAGAAAAAGTGCGCCTCGGCGCGCGATTTCACCCGTCTCGGCGCCCACCTAGGCGGCGTCAGGCGGCCGCGAGCAGATCGAGTAGCGGCGCGTCCGGCGAGGCCGGGTTGACCCGCAGCTCGCGGGACTTGGGATCGACCAGCAGATCCAGCTCCTCGAGCGGGATCTGCCCGATGAGGGCGGTGGTCCCAGCCGCCTCGACCAAGGCGTTGGTGACAGTTTGGCGTCCCAGGATCGTGATCCCCACGCCGCTGACCCAGGGAACCTCGGCGGTCCGGCCGTCGGCGTAGCGCACCCGGCGGTAGCCCGCCGGCAAGAGGCCCAGCGCCGCCACGGCGTCGGCGGGGAGCACCATCATCGTGGCCCCAGTATCGACCAGCGCGTCGACAATCGTGGTACGAATTCGATCGGAGGTGAGGTGACCGCGGTTGACGGCCTCCTCGTCATAGCTGTTCGTGAGCTTGATGGTTTGCATCACCTTCCCCATGCGCCGATTGTCGGTGCTTCGGCAAGCGCGGTTGCCTGGAGAAGCTAGCACGAGGAGGGTCAGCGCGGCGTGGTCGGGACGCGGGAGCCGTCCGTGCGCCGCCAGATCGTCGAAAACTCCTGGTCGTAGCTCCAGATCCGGAGCGAGGCGTCCGTCCCCGCGAGCGCCACGAGTTGGGCATCCGCCAGATCGGGTCCGTGTTCCTCGTGTCGCTCCATCCAATCCAAGATCGCCTTCCATGCGCTCGGTGGCGTCTCGACGATCGCGAGGTCCAAGCGTTTCCAGAGAGACCGGAGCCTTCCTCGCAAGTATCCGCTCGAAAGTAGGTGGAACGTCTCCCTGTGTCTTTACGTCAAGTCGACTGGGTCAGCGGACTTTGGTGCCGGGGGGGACGTCGCGATCGAGGGCCGAGAGGCCGAGGACGTCGGCGTCTCCGGCGGCCAGGATCATCCCTTGCGAGATCACGCCGCGGATCTTTCGGGGCGCCAGGTTGGCGAGATAGATGACCGTACGGCCGACCAGTGCTTCGGGCGTGTAGGTCGGGGCGATACCGGAGACGACCGTGCGCGGCGCCGACTCGCCGACGTCGAGGGTCAACTTGATCAGCTTGTCGGCCTTGGGGACGATCTCGGCCGCCAGCACCTTGGCCGCCCGCAGATCGATCTTGGCGAAATCGTCGAAGGTGATGTCGGCGGGGGCGGCCGGCGTCGTCGCCGCAGCGGCTGCGGTCGCCGGGGTCGAGGCCTCGGCCGGAACCCACTTCGCGATCAGCACCGCCTGTCGCTCGGGCTCGATCCGCGGGAACACCGGCTTCGGCTCGGCGAGAG
>DATCEL010000275.1:0-2522 GCA_036510115.1 Caulobacteraceae bacterium | reverse complement strand
CGCAGGCGCGCCGCGTCGCCGAGCGCCTGACGCCGGACCTGAAGATCGAGGAAAGGCCGTTTGGCGGCGCCGCCTATGACCTCGAAGGCGCGCCGCTCAGCCCGGCGACGCTGGCGTTGGCCAAGGCGAGCGAGGCGGTCCTGATGGGCGCCGTGGGCGGGCCGAAGTGGGCTGGCGCGCCCCGGGCCTTGCGCCCCGAGGCCGGGCTGCTGAGCCTGCGCGCGGGCATGGGCGTCTACGCCAACTTGCGCCCGGCCCTGTGCTTCGCACCGCTCGCCGACGCCTCGACCCTCAAGCGCGAGGTTGTCGAGGGCCTCGACATCATGATCGTCCGTGAACTGACGGGCGGAGTCTATTTTGGCCAGCCCCGCGGCGTGGAGACCCTCGCCGATGGTCAGAAGCGCGGCGTGGACACCCAGGTTTACACCACCCACGAGATCGAGCGCGTCTCGCGCGTGGCCTTCGCCCTGGCGCGCGGGCGGCGCGGCAAGGTGACCAGCTGCGAGAAGTCCAACGTCATGGAGACCGGCCTTTTGTGGCGCGAGACTGTCACCGCCCTGCATGCGCGCGACTTCGCCGACGTCGCCCTTGAGCACATGCTGGCCGACAACGCGGCCATGCAACTGGTCAAGAACCCGCGCCAGTTTGACGTCATTCTGACCGACAACCTCTTCGGTGACCTGCTGTCGGACGAGGCGGCGCAACTCACCGGCTCGCTAGGCATGCTGCCCTCGGCGGCGATCGGCGATCCCGGCCGGCCGGGCCTGTATGAGCCGATCCATGGCTCGGCCCCAGATATTGCCGGCCAGGGCGTGGCCAATCCCCTGGCGGCGATCCTCTCATTCGGCATGGCCTTGCGCTGGTCTCTCGGCGCCGCGGACCTTGCCGATCGACTTCAGGCGGCGGTCGAACGGGCGCTGACGGGCGGGGCGCGCACGCGCGACCTGGGCGGCGATCTGACCACTTCGCAAATGGGCGACGCGGTCCTGGCGGCGCTCTGACGCCTCAGCACAGCGCTCGTCCCGTCAGGCGTTCGAGAATACGGGCGGGCGAAGCCTCGGGCGCGACCATGGCCGAGAGTGGCAGATAGAAGGTCTGTTCCAGGGCGTGGCGGCCGGCGATGGCGGCGTGGACCGTGCTGTCGGTGTAGACGATCCAGGTGGCGCCGGGCGCGAAGGCGACTTCCCGTCGCGGCGCGTCGCGCTGATAGGCGAGGTCGAGCTTGGCTCGATCATGCAGGGCGAGCATCATGGCGTCATAGGGCGTGCGCCGCCCACGCGTGACGCCAAGCCCCTCCAAAACCCAAGATTCGCACGGAAGCGGGCGGCGCGCTTGCCTGATCCATCGTCTGGCGTAGACCTCAAACGGCTCGCCGACGCGCCACAGGCGAGATTCCCCCATGGGATTGATATTGGAGAACACCCGCAGGATGCGCCGGCCGCCCGTTGGCTGAGAGGCGAATGCGTCCACGTGCAAGCGACGGTCATCCTTGCGCGCACTTACGGGTGCGTCGTCCACCGCGCGCGGACGAAAACTGGTGCGCCCCGGCTCCAGCGCGGCCGCATAGGAGGGCGCGCGGGCCACGATCAGATCCCGCGCCCAGGCGGAGAAGCGGGCCATCAACGCCCCCAACCCCGCCGTCTCCGCCTCGCCGGCCGAGCTTCCTCGCAACGCCCCGCCCGGCGCTAGGCTGATATTCTTGGCGCGGCCATCGCCAAGATCGGCTTCGAGCAGACGCGACTCGTCCGCCGCCAGGCGAAAATGCTCGTCGGCGAGAACGATCAACCCATCGATCTCCAGGCGCTCGGCGAAGGCGTCGACGGTCATGGGCTGATGATACAGGCGGGCCGCATGGCCCTGCAATCTGCCGACTCCCAAGCCGGCGGCTTCGAGCGCGACTTGCGGAAGCGTCGAATTGGGCGAAGGATGTTCGCCCCGCCGAAGGTCGGCGCGCCTTTAGCCAGGCAGCCCGGAACGGTTATCCGACTTGCATAAGGAAGGTGCGTTTATGGCGGCGCGACCCAGGCGAGCGGGCATCGGTTCGACGGCGCTCAGATGGGGGGCTGCGACCGCTTTGGTAGGCGTCGTGGTGCTCATCTGCGCCTATCTCGTCGCCGCATTGCTCGGCGGCCGAGGTGGCGACCGGGCATCGGCGCTCCCGCTTCCCGTTACGCCCCAGCTGGTCGCCCGCGGCGCCTATTTGGCGGAGGTCGGCGACTGCACTGCCTGCCACACGGCGCCGGGAGGCGCACCCTTCGCGGGCGGCTTGGCGATCGCCTCGCCCATCGGCGTGATCTTTTCCACCAACATCACGCCCGACAGACGGACCGGGATCGGGGGGTACGCCTATGGCGATTTCGAGCGCGCGGTTCGCCGCGGGCTGTTGAGGTCGGGCCGCACGATGTACCCGGCCATGCCCTACCCGTCCTATTCGCGCATCAGTGACGGCGACCTGGCGGCGCTCTACGTCTACTTCATGCATGGTGTCGCGCCCGTATACAGCCGGAACCGGGCCGAACAAG
>DATCEL010000274.1:0-3277 GCA_036510115.1 Caulobacteraceae bacterium | reverse complement strand
CGTCGCTACGCACCGTTCAGGGTGACGCGCCGCCGTGGTGGCGGCCAGGCCGCTCCGCTCGCCTCACCCTCGGCAAGGTCACGGTGGCCGTCTTCGGAGAGCTCCATCCACGCGTCTTGTCCGTCCTGGACGCCGAAGGTCCGATCCATGCGTTCGAGGTGTGGATCGAGGCGATCCCCGAGGGCCGCAAGAAAGCGGTCAAGACCAAGCCTGCGTTGCGCCTCTCGCCGCTGATGCCGCTGACGCGAGATTTTGCTTTCGTCGTGCCGCGCGAGACGCCGGCGGCCGAGTTAACGCGGGCGGTGGCGAGCGCCGACCGAACCTTGATCGCCGAAGCGCGGGTTTTCGATGTCTATGAGGGCAAGGGGATCGGTGGCGGCGAGAAATCCATCGCCGTCGAGGTGACGATCCAGCCGACGGAGCGGACCCTGGCCGACGCCGACATCGAGGCCCTGTCGGCGAAGATCGTCGCCGCCGCCGCCAAGGCGGTGGGCGCGCGGCTGAGGGGTTGACCCCAATCCGCTTGGCGAAAAGTTTCACGAAGTCCGGGCATCAAACGCATCCCGCGCCGCCTCGATGGTTTCGATATGGGCCTGAGCCCAGGCCCCCAAGCCGCGCACCGGATCCAGCAGCGAGCGGCCGAGGTCGGTGAGTTCATAGTCCACGCGTGGCGGGATTGTCGGCGTCACCGTGCGTCGGACCATGCCGTCGCGCTCCAGACCGCGGAGGGTGAGGGTCAGCATCCGCTGAGAGATGCCGTCCACCTGGCGCTTGATGTCGTTGAACCGGCGCGGGCCGCCGCCGAGCAACATGACCACCAGCACCGTCCATTTGTCGCCCACGCGCGAAAGGATGCGGCTCACCGCGCGGCAATGCTCGGTAACGTGAACGAAGGAGCCGGTGTCGGTTACATCCATGTGCCTTAGGTTCCCGAAAAGTGCCTTCTTGCGCGTGCCCAGGATGGTTACATAACTATGCCGCAGTCACAAATCCATACCGAGGTATAGCTATGAAACTCCTGCATGTCGACGCCAGCATCCTGGGCGAGGGTTCCGTCAGTCGCCAGGTCTCGGCCCGAGTGGTCTCCAGCCTGATCAAGGCCGGCGGGCCGATCAAGGTCAGCTATCGCGACCTCGCCGCCGATCCCCTGCCACACCTCACGCCAGCCAATCTGCCGGGCGCCCATCCCCTCTCCGCCCTCTCGCCCGAGGCCAACGCCGAGCGCGCCGCGAGCGAGGCGATCCTCGATGAATTCCTCGCCGCGGACACAGTGGTCATCGGCGCGCCGATGTATAATTTCGGCGTGCCCAGCCAACTCAAAGCGTGGATCGACCGGCTGCTCGTGCCGGGCAAGACCTTTTCCTATGGCGAAAACGGCCCGGTGGGGCTCGCCAAGGGCAAGCGAGTGATCCTGGCTCTCTCGCGCGGCGGCGCCTATGGCCCGCACAACGCCGGCGCCGAACATGCCGAGGCTTGGCTGCGCACCGTCTTCGGCTTCATCGGCGTCGAGCCCGAAGTGATCGTCGCCGAAGGAATCAACCACGGCCCCGACGCCCGCGCCAAGGCGGTGGACGGCGCGCTGGAGACCGCGCTCAAGCTGGCGGCTTAGGCGCCGCGGGTCACCAACCGCCGCTGATCCGCCCGGCCCATGGCGAGGACGAACGGGTCTTTAGCCTGCATGGCGCTAAACGCGGTCTTGGAATCGAGACCGCGCCAGCGCGCGCCGATGAGGCTTTGGGCGACCGCGCCGCCCAGGGTCTCGCCGGGACCGAGCACAATGATCTTGTCGGGGGCGAATTCCTTGACGGCGACATGGACGGCGGTGGTGAAGTCATAGGTCTCAACCACCTGTTCGCCGAGGGTATAGCCCCAGAGCGCGGCGAGGTTCGTCGCGTGCGGGCGCCAAATGCGCCCCGCGCCATCGACCAGCGGGACGACGGGCTGACCTATACTCTCCCCGGCGATCGTCGCCTTGGCGCGGTCGGAAACCGGCGCCTGCATCGGCGAATGAAAGCCGGCGTGGCCGGCCAGGACCAGGGGAAAGCGGCCGGGTCCCTTGGGCGCGCGCTCTAGCATGGCGTCCAATCCGGCCTTGTTGCCAGCTAAAGCCAGCATGCCGCCGAGCTCGATGGAGACATAGATCTCAGCCCCGTCGCGGCCATGGATACCGGCCATCGCCTCGGCCAACGCTTCGCGCCGGCCGGGGATGTCCCGCCAGTCCTCGTCCACCAGCGACCAGAGCGCCTGGCCGCCGATGGCCGCCTCTTGCATGTACAGGCCCATGGTGTTGACCAGATCGACGGCCGGCTCGGGCGGCAGGGCGCCGGCGCAGGCCAGCGCCGTGTACCAGCCCATGGAGTTGCCGGTGACGGCGACGACATCGAAGGCGGTGCGATCGATGGCCAGGAAGTCGGCGAAGGAGCAGGTGAAGATCAGCGTCGAAGCGTTGTCGCCGCGCCCGTGAACCGATGGCTTGTAAACCTCGGCCTCGTCGAGGTCTCGGATGGTGAGCTGGCCATGGGCGGCGCGATAGGCGTCAACCAGTTTAAGCAATCCGGCCTGGCGGGCGTGGTGGCGCTTGAGATAGCCAAGCTCGCCGGCGTTGTAGGTCCCCCGACCCGGGCAGATGACCAGCGCCTTGGCCTTGGCCTTGTCCTCGTCGGTCACCTCAGGCGCTCCGGCGCCGCGCGCGTTCGCCCACGGCCGCCAGGGCCGCGGCGAGGATGCTTTCGCGGCTCGGCAGAGTCACCGTGGCCGCGCGGCCGAGCGGGATGAAACAGTCCTCCGCGGCGATGCGCGAGATCGCCAGTTCGGGCGTGTGCTCGGCCAGTCCCGCCATCAGGGCCTCGCTCTGCGAACCGGTGATGCGGCACTCATCGACGATCAGCACCCGCCGCGCCGGCCCGATGGCGCGAACAATCTGGTCGAAATCGAGCGGCGCCAGCCAGCGCAGGTCGATGACCCGGCTGTCCACGCCGTGCTGTTCCGAAAGGATCTTCTGCGCCTGCCGTGAGAGGTAATAGCCGTTGGCGTAGCTGACGATGGCCAGGGCTACGCCGTCGCCATGGACACCCACCTGGCCAAGACCGATGGCGGGCGCCTTTCCCGGAGGGTCGTAGGCGAAAGTCCACAAACCGTCCTTCTCCGCATGCAGGTCGCGCGTCATGTAGAGCGCGATCGGCTCCAGAAAGACGATGATCCGCTGCTCTTCGCGGGCCAGACGCACGCACTCGCGCAACATCGCCACCGCGTCGGCCCCGTTGCTTGGGCAGGCGAC
>DATCEL010000273.1:0-2774 GCA_036510115.1 Caulobacteraceae bacterium | reverse complement strand
CGCAGCGACGCGCGAAGGCGGTTGCGGAGGCGTTGCGCCAGCGCGGATTCACGGCCGTCGCGCCGTATGAAGGCGCGGCCGGAGCGATCAACGCGACATCCGCCTCCGGCGCCGAGCGACCCCTGCGCCGCCGAGCCGACGTGTCTATCCACTTGGCCGCGACGACGGCGCCCGCTAGCCATTGAGGGGCTCTATCTGTCGGATTTGATCAATCGATTGGACGGGCGGCCAGCGCCGGCCTAACACCACGGCTCGAAACACGCCTTCACCCGGCGCGACCAAACTTGGAGACTTGAGAGCATGGCCCTGGCCGACAGCAAGACCGTTCAGAACCTGAAAGACGCTTTCGCCGGTGAAAGCCAGGCGAACCGTCGCTATCTCTATTTCGCCCAGAAGGCCGACGTGGAAGGCTACAACGACGTCGCCGCCGTGTTCCGCTCGACCGCCGAGGGTGAGACCGGACACGCCCACGGGCATCTGGAATTCCTCGAGGCGGTCGGCGATCCGGCGACGGGCCTGCCCATCGGGGGCACCGACCTCAACCTCAAGGCCGCCATCGCCGGCGAGACCCACGAATATACCGACATGTATCCGGGCATGGCGCGCACCGCCCGCGATGAGGGTTTTGAGGAAATCGCCGACTGGTTCGAGACCCTCGCCAAGGCCGAGAAATCGCACGCCGGCCGCTTCCAGAGAGCGCTGGACACTATGGAATAGGTGGCGACGAAGCCGCAGCCGTTCCAGGAACCGACGCTCTTCAGCCTCCCACGCCGCGCGGAGGCGCCGCAAGGCCACCGACGCCGATGACCGACACGCCGCCGCCAGCCGCCGTTAAGGGAGAGGGAGGCCTCGCCGCCCCGTTCCGACATGCGATCGCCTGGCGGGACGTAGACTTCTACGACCTTCGCGAGGTCGAGAAGGAAATGGAGCGGGTGTTCGACATCTGTCACGGCTGTCGGCGCTGCTTCAATCTGTGCGACTCCTTTCCGCGCCTCTTCGACCTGATCGACAACGGTCCCACGGGCGAGGTGGATGGCGTCGCCAAGGCTGACTACGGCCAGGTCGTCGAAGCCTGCACCCTCTGCGACATGTGCTTCATGACCAAATGTCCCTACGTGCCGCCGCACCCATGGGACGTGGACTTTCCCCATCTGATGCTGCGCCATCGCGCCGCCACCCGCAAAGCCGAGGGCGGCGATTTCGTCGCCGAACAACTGGGCGAGACCGACCGCAACGGCAGACTAGCCAAGCCCATCGCTGGCCTCGCCAACTGGGCCACTGACCTTGGCAACAAGCCCGTCCGCGCCGCCATGGACGCGGCCCTGGGGATCGACAAGACCGCGGCGCTGCCGCGCTACGTCTCCAAGACCGCCGCGGATCGGCTGAAGACCGGTTCGGCCGCGCCGGATCCGTCCGGCCCGGCGTTCGGCCAGCGCAAGGCCGCGCTCTTCGCCACCTGTTTCGTCGACTACAATACCCCGACCACGGCCACGGCGGCTCAGGCGGTTCTGGCCAAACAAGGCGTGGAGACGCGCCTCGCCTATCCGGAATGCTGCGGCATGCCCAAGCTCGAGGCCGGCGACATCGCCGCCGTGGCCAAAAGCGCTGAACGCGCGGCGGCCGAGCTCGCGCCGCTGGTCGATGATGGTTGGGACATCGTCACCCTAACCGCCTCCTGCGGCCTGATGCTGAAGTTCGAATGGCCGCTCATTCTTCCCGAAAACCCGGCCGTCATTCGCCTGGCGCGGGCCACGCGCGACATCAGCCAGTACGTGATCGAGCTCGCCAAGGCTCACGGCCTCGCGCCTGGCCTCACCGCGCCGGAGGGCGGCGTCACCCTTCACCACGCCTGCCACGCCAGGGCGCAGAACATGGGCGCCGTGTCCGCCCAGATGTTGCGTCTGATCCCGGACGCCAAGGTCGACCTTGTCGAACGTTGCTCGGGCCATGGCGGCACTTTCGGCGTGCTCAAGCCGACGCACGCCATCGCGGTGAAGGTCGGCAAGCCAGCCGCCCGTCAGGTCGCCCAGAAGGCCAACGGGACGCTGTGTTCAGACTGTCCGCTGGCCTGCAAACACCTCGGTCAACTGGTCGTCGCCGAGCTGGCGCCAGACGCGGCGGGGCCTCGCCAGGCGCATCCCATCGAGATTTTCGCCGAAGCCTACGGCCTCGGCTGAAGGAGAGAGGGGTCCCATGCCCGCCGCCGCTCGCCGGATCACCCGCGAAGACATCGTGTCCGACGCCGACTTCGCCCCGCGACGACGCGAACGGCGCGCCGCCCTGGCGCCGACCAAGCGTCTGCGCCGCATCCCGCTGGGGCCTTTCTGCACACTCTATTTCGAATGCTTCGAGACCATGCTGTTCCAGGTGCAGGAGATGCTGCTCACCGAGAAGGGCGGCGAGGCGCAGGTCGCCGACGAGTTGGCGGCCTATAACCCCTTGATTCCACAAGGGCGGGAATTGGTGGCGACGGTGATGTTCGAAATCGAGGATGCGGCGCGTCGGGACGCCGTTCTGCGTACGCTGGGCGGCGTGGACGGCGATTTCTTCCTCGATATCGGCTCGCGCCGGGTTGCCGGCGCGCCAGAAGGGGACGTTGAGCGCACGCGCGACGACGGCAAGACCTCGGCGGTGCATTTCCTGCGCTTTCCGTTTTCCGAGGAGGATGCCGACGCTTTCAAGCAGCCACAGGCGCGGGTGGTGATCGGTTGCGACCACCCGCACTACGGCCATCTCGCCGTCATCGGTGAGTCATCTCGCAACGAACTGGCAAG
>DATCEL010000272.1:0-4487 GCA_036510115.1 Caulobacteraceae bacterium | reverse complement strand
CCGCCTCGCGCGGCGCCGATCGTCTTCGCGGCCGCGGCTCTGGGCGGCCTCGCCTTCGCCTTCGTCGGCGGCGCCGGCGCGGCCCTGGCCCTGGCCAGCCGCCGAGGCGGGGTGCTGATGGCGGTGATCGTCCTGCCGCTGCTGATCCCGCCGGTAGTCTTTGGCGGCGCGGCCATCGCCGCCTACACGGGTGGTCTCGAATGGCGGACAGGCCTGGCCCTCCTGGCCGCCTATTCCCTCGCGGCCGCCGCCCTGACCCCCTTCGCCATGGCCGCCGCCTGCCGCAACGCCGTGGGGTAGGCGCCCGTCGCCAATTGCGCTCATATCGCGCGCGATCGAACCGGATTTGATGGAGTCACTCAAACGAATGGATAACCATTTTTGGCGTCTCGCCGGAGCGGCCGCGGTCTTGGCGCTCGCTTCGCCGGCCCTGGCGCAACAGGGAACGCCGCCGGCCTCGCCGCCAGCCGGTTACAGCAGCCAGCCGCCGTCGCCGGCGGACCAATCCGATCGTCTGCGCCGGCAACTTAATCTGCGGCCCGATCAGGAAACGGCTCTGCAATCGTTTGTCGCCGCCATGCAACCCAAGCCGGGTGAGGTCGATCGCCTGCGCGCGGAGGCTCAGCGCGACGCGGTTTTGCCAACGCCGCAACGCCTGGACGCCATGCTCGCGCGGATGGATTCGATGCGCGGCGAGGTCATGGCGCGAATAAACGCGACACGCGTTTTCTACGCCGGGTTGACTCCCGCTCAGCGGAGCGTGTTCGACCAGATGCCTTCGCCGGGCCGCTGATCCAAATCTTGCGACCGCTTGTCGCTCGCAAGCGTCCAGCTTAATCGAGCCAGATGATAACGGTCCTCGCCAACCCCCACCGCTTCATGGCGTTCTCGCGCTGGGCCGCGCCGGTGTTGGGCGTGATCGCCGCTGGCCTGATCGCCGGCGGCCTCGCGCTGGGGCTGGCCGTACCGCCCGACTATCAACAAGGCGAAACGGTGCGGATCATGTTCGTTCACGTGCCGGCGGCATGGACGGCGATGCTGGCCTACGCCTCGCTCGGGATCGCGAGCTTCCTCTCGCTGGTCTTTCGTCACGCCGTCGCCGACGCTGCCGCCAGGGCCGTCGCGCCTTTGGGCGCGGCCTTCACCGCCGCGGCCCTCGTCACCGGGTCCCTCTGGGGCAAGCCGATGTGGGGAACCTGGTGGGCGTGGGGCGACTCGCGCCTAGTGTCGGTGCTCGTCCTCTTCCTGCTGTTCATCGGCTATATGGCGCTGCGCGCCAGCATCGAGGACGAAGCTAAGGCGGCGCGGGCGGCGGAGATCCTGGCCCTCATCGGCTTGGTCAACCTGCCGGTGATCAAGTTCAGCGTCGATTGGTGGAACACCCTGCACCAGGGCGAGTCGATTTTCCGCTCCGGGGGACCGCTGATCGCGCCGGTCTATCTGGCCCCGCTGTTGCTGATGGGGGCCGGCTATTCGGCGGCCTTCGGCGCCTTGTGGCTGGTGCGCACGCGAACCGAAATCCGCCGGCGGCGCGCGGCCGGCCTCATCCTTCGCGCGGCGCTCTGAGATGGCCGGGAAATATGCGTTTTTCGTCTGGGGCGCCTACGGCGTCAGCCTCGTCGCCTTCGCCTGGATGGCAATCGACACCGTTCTCCGCGCGCGGGCGGCCAAGCGCTTGCTCCAGCGCCTGGAAAGCGGCGGAGCGTCGGACGGATGAGGCGCATCGTGGCCCTCGCGCCGCTCCTCGCCATGCTTGCTGCGGTGGCGCTGTTCGCGGGCTGGTCGCTCAAGCGCAATCCGCACGTGACCCCCATGGCCATGGTCGGCAAACCGTTGCCGAACCTCGTCCTGACCAATCTCGATGGAAGCGGGCGCTCATCGCTGCGCGCGCTCGTCAAAGGGCCAGCCCTGGTCAATTTCTATGCATCCTGGTGCGCGCCCTGCGCCCAGGAGTCACCGACGTTGATGGCCCTCAAGTACGAGGGCGTGCGCATCGTCGGCGTCTCCTACGAGGATGAGCGTCACCCCGGCGACACGGCGGCCTTCCTCAAACGCCTCGGCGATCCCTACGCCGCGAAACTGGCGGACCCGGACGGCGCCGCCGGCATAGAGTTCGGCGTCACCGGCGTGCCGGAAACCTACGCCATTGACGCGCATGGGATCATCCGCGCCAAGGCCGCGACCCCGATCGACACGAGCGACGCCGAGAGCCTGCTCGCGGCGGCATCCAAGTAGGCCCTCAGGCGCCCCAGACCTCGCGAGCGAAACGCACGAAGTTGAGACCGAGGATTTTTTCGATCCGCGTCTCCGAATAACCCTTGGCGGCCATCAGTTGGGCGAGTTTGCGAAACTGGTCCACGCCGCGCAGATCGACCACGAACGGATAGGCATCGGCGCTCTCGCCCGTCGCGCCGATGCCGGCCTCGGCGCGTTCGGCGAACTCCTTGGCCAGGTCGTCGCGATAGGCGGAAAGGTCGTCGATGGCGGTTACGTCGCCGTCGGTTCCGATGCCGACTTGGTCCTCCCCGCAGACATTCACCGCGTGCTCGATGTGGGCGACGACGTCCTCGGCGCGGGCGTGGCCAGAGGGCGTCAGGAACGGCATGAAATAGATGCCGACGAAGCCGCCCCGGTCGGCGACCCCGCGCAGCTCGGCGTCGGTCTTGTTGCGCGGCAGATTCGTCAGAGCACGGCACCCGGTGTGGTTGATCGAGATCGGCGCTTTGGAGGCGGCAATGGCGTCCAGGCAGGTGCGCTCGCCGCTGTGCGACAGATCGACCATGATCCGCCGCACGTTGAGTCGGGCCACGGCTTCGCGCCCAATGGCGCTGAGGCCGCGGTTCGCCGGCGCCATGGCGCCATCGCCGAGGGTATTGGCCGGATTGTAGGTGAGCTGAATGACGCCGACGCCGAGATCGCCGAACGCGTCGATCCGCGAGAGGTCGTCGCCGATCTGGACCGCGTTCTGGAAGCCATAGATGACGCCAATCTTGCCCTCGTCGTGGGCGCGCAGGATGTCGCTGGCGCGATTGACCTTGAGCAGGTCGGCGGGGTGGGCGCGCAGGATCGAGTCCCATTCGCCGATGGTCGTCTCCGTGTAGTCGAAGGGGTCGGCGGGTCCGGCGACATAGCCAAGGGTGATGTTCACCGCGCTGAGGCCCGAAGCCCTGGCGTCGGCGATGGACCGCGCATCGACATCGGGATGGTCGGTGGCGGCGGGACCTCGGCTGGCTCGCCCCAGCCTCAGATTCGGATTCGCCAGCCCGCCGAGCGCATTAACGATCAACGGGCCAGACCCTTTCATTCCTCCCCGCTCATTTCACGGGTCGTCACCGGCCGGAAATCCCTGCGCCAATACTCACGCCCACGCTTGACCGTCAGCACGACGGTCCTGAATGCGCGAACATCCGCCAGGGGATCACGCCGGACGAACACCAGATCGGCGAGCTTGCCCGGCTCAATGGTCCCGATCTCGCTCCCCCGGCCGACGACCATGGCCCCGACGAGCGTCGCCGAGCGCAGCACGTCGGCTGGCTTCATCCCAGCCTTGTCCTGTAGAAGGGTCATCTCATCGTCGAGCGCTGGCCAAGGATCGGTCTGGGGCGAGAACCCATCCGTGCCGGTCGAAATCAGATCGCCCGAGCGATAGGCCTGATGGGTGAGACGCTCGGCCAGATCCAGCCCGCAGTAGGGGGCGGCGCTTCCGGGATGAGCGAGGTGCTCCTGGCCCATCTCCCGGTAGACCCACAGGGTCGCGTCCAGGATCACATGCTGATCGCGGATGCGGTCGAACAGATGCTGGACGACGGGATTGTCGCCGCCAGGGAACCGCGTCTCGTCCACGGCGGCGCGGTTGTGATAGGCGCCGGGCATTGCGTCGGAGGCCTGATAGGCCAGCATGCATACGTGCGAGACCGAATCGACGCCGGCATCCAGCTCCTCGGCTGGGGACGCCGGAAACACGGCCGCGTGCGCCCACACCAGCATGCCCTGACGATGCGCCTCGTGGGTGATCGCCGCGACGAGATCGCCAGGAAGATCGGCGTAGATCTTGATTCCCGTCGCCCCCGTTCCCTTGGCCATGGCGATCGCCAGAGGCATGTCGGTTTCGCGTGTCACCGCCTGCATCCAGGGAACCTCGCCGGCGACCGCCCCTCGTGTTGTCTCATGCGTGCGTGGATCGTCGAAGAAGTTCGGACCGGCCATCAGGGCGGCGTAGTAGATGTCGGGACCCGGAACCTCGCCGACGAGCGAGGCGCGGGCGATGTCGGCGAGTTGGCGCAGATCGTCGGCCATGTCCCGCACGGTGGTGATCCCGCCGTAGAGATCGCGGCGCATCATGGCCTCGGCGAAGGGGCGGTTGGGCGGCGTCGCCAGATGCTCGTGGCTGTTGACGAGGCCGGGCGTGACAAAGAGACCGGAGGCATCGACCACGCGAGCCTTCGGCGGCGGCGAAAACCCGCTGGCCGGTCCGATCGCTTCGATGC